>CAYSBE010000039.1:0-21019 GCA_964429245.1 uncultured Bifidobacteriaceae bacterium
TACCTTCTCCGGTAAATGGATCAATTAGCGAACCGGCATCTCCCGTTAGCAAAAAACCATCTCCGCAAAGTTGGCGTTTTTTAGACCCAAGTGGCAATCCCCAACCCTGAATTTTACCGATCATTTTAGCCCCTTCAAACCGATGTTTGATATTTGGATTGTTGGCTATGGCCCTAAGCATATCTGCTTTCAGGTTTACTTTCTTTTTGCTTACGGTATCGCTTAGCATTCCTGCGCCCACATTGGCTTGTCCGTTTGGTAGTGGAAAAATCCAAAAATAACCCGGCAAAAGCTCTTCTAAGAAGTGCAGTTCGATAAAATTTTGAGCATGCATGTCGGTTACCCCATCATAGTAAGCACGTATGCCGGCACAATAATGTTTATTTTCTTTGCGTAGCGATGTGAGTTCTTTTGCTACAATTGATCTGTCGCCCTCTGCTCCAACAATTAATTTTACACCTTCTATATTGAATATATCATTGTTGTTTTTACAGGTTAATGAAAAAGAATCACCAGTGCGCTCTATACGAATCAACTCTGTGCCCTGCAACACCGTTGCGTAATTTGTGTCAATTCGTTTAAATAGTTCGTGATCAAACTGTATGCGCTTAGAGATAAAACCAGGAGGCAGGTCGTTCTTGCTTTTTTCTGATTTAAAGGGAATGTCTATTGATTTGCCATTTGGCGCAACAAATTTTACACCCCAACTTGGCAAAAAGGCTTCCGGGAGTGTGGTGAAATCTGAAACAATTTTTGGGTCTAGCTTATTGAGGACATACACAGATTTTCCACTTAATGCATCCCCACATATTTTATCTCTTGGAAATGATTGTTTTTCAATAATGGTATGAGCAATACCAGCTTTTGCAAGAAAGAGAGAAGTGGCCGTACCTGCAGGGCCGGCACCAATAATTACGATATCCGAATTTTTTTTCAATGGAATGTTTATTTGGCAATTGATGGATTACAATAGGAGACAAAAGCTGTGATTGCCTGAGCACATTTTGAAGGCTCTTCTACCATGCCCATATGACCAGATTCATTTAAAACACTAATCATTCCATTATGAAGCAGGGAGGATTGCTTTAACAAATCATTTAATGGAATAATTGTGTCTTCTTTTCCGGCAATATACCCAACAGGCAAATGCGTGCTGCTAATAAAGTCAAGGGAGTCGTTGCGCTCTTTCATGGCAAGCAAGGCTTCTGTAAGTCCTTCGGCTGTACAAGTAAGTCCTTGTGTGAGGGATTCAGCAACCATTTCTCCGCTTTTATTTTTTTCTGCAAAAAGTGGGGGAATAAAATTTCTTACATATGTTTCAGCGCCATTTTGCTTAATAAAATCGATGGCTTGCATTCGTTTTGTTTTACGTTCTTCTGTATCTGCCAAGGCGGTAGAATGCAGAAGGATAATGCCTGCCAAGTCGGTAATATATTTTTTGGCATATTCCAGGGCTACATATCCGCCCATAGAGTGCCCAACAATTACAGGTTTTGAAACACCAATATTTTTTAAGGTTAAATGCAAAGATTCGGCCATTGACTTCATTGTAGTAGGATGATTGCCAATTGTAGATTTCCCAAATCCCGGAAGATCAACTGTTATAACCTGATGCTGTTCACTAAGTAACAATACTTGCTTGTTGAAGCAAGTGCTGTTTTCACAAAAGCCATGTACCAAAACAATGGTATTTCCGCTACCGCTTGTTTGATGGTACAACATTTTAATAAAATTTGTAGCGGTTGTCTTTGGTTCCGTAAAGCTCTTTCAACAAGTCAAATGAGCCGTACTCCAAACGCTGTGCATTTTGTGTACGAATTTCGTTTTTATAGTCTGTATAGTCGGTCACATTATCTCCATCCGTAATGTTATTTAATACATAAATATACACGGCATTATCTCCTTTAACCGGTCCTTGTATTTTGCCCTTTTCTTTTGTACCAAATAATGTTCCAACAAATAAATTGTCAACACCTGTGTAAGCAACACTGGCTGCTTCAAATGTCTGGGTTGTTGTTGGCACCACAAAGGATTGCAATTCTGCAGCAAGCTTATTTATATCAGTACTATTTGCAGCAATGGCTTTTTGTGCTTTCTCAATAAGCATTTCTGCTTTTTTCTCTTTTCTGTAATCTGCCAAAACTTGTTCTTTTACTGATTCAAAATCAGCTTTCCCCTTCTCACTAATTCCTATTAATTTAGCTACAATATAAAAATTTTCGCCTACAGTAAATACTTCAGAAACATCATTCAGTTTTGCGTTGTATGCCCATCTTACTACTTCGCGTGCATCTTGCATTCCGGCTAAAACTTTATCGTTTTCTCTAATATTATCACTTTGGCGTTTAGTAAGACCCATATTAGCGGCAGCTGTTTCAAATGACTCATCGCCAGAAACGGCAGCAGCAAACTGACTTGCTTGATTGTAAATGCTATTGGTTGTTTGTTCGCCCGCACTTAATTTGCGTTCTACTACACCTGCACAAACCAACTTTTTGCTTTTGTTTTCAGTAATTTTTACAATGTGAATTCCAAATTGGGTTTTCACAATGCTCATATCTCCTTTGTTTCCTTTTAACACATAGTCATTAAATTCTTTTACCATTTGTCCTTCAACAAACCATCCCAAATCACCACCTTGACTAGCAGTTCCATCAGTTCCGTATTGAGCTGCTTTTTCGCTAAAATCTGCACCTCTTCTAATTTCAGCCAATACCTCTTGAGCTTTTTTCATGGTATTCAACGTGTCTTGTTTCGTAGGGCCATCGATTTTAAATAGAATGTGGCTTGCACGCATGTTATAAGTTTCCCCTTCTGTAATACCTGATACTTTGTAAATTTTGAAGGAACCGTTGTCAAACACCGGGCCAACGATTGTTCCTACAGGAGAGTTGAAGAGTTGTCCGCGAATAGATTCTGGATAGAATGAGATATTGTGCGCAACAGTATCAAACTTAGTGTCACTGTTTAAATCTACAAACAAGGTGTCATTCGTTGTGCCGGCAAATTCACCGGTTTTTTCAGCAACCCATTTCTCAATATTGGCTGAGTCTAGTCCTGTTGGCCTGATATCAAACAATACAAAATCAATTTTACGGAGGTTGTCTTTGGCAAGGTATTTTTTGGTGTTTTTGTTAAAGTAAGATTTAAGGGCACTCTCGTCTTCAACAATGGTAGAATCTGCAATGGTGTTAAAGTTTAATGCAACCATATTGTAATCGGCAGTGCGGGTGCGAGAAAGCATCTTTGCCTTTCCTTCAAGGTTTGTTGCATATATAGCTTTTGAAATAAGGGCTGCATATTTTTTTGCTTCAGCTTCTTGTTTGATTCCTTTTTCAAACATAGCCCATTGTTGCTTTGCACTCTCATCGGTTGATTCCATTAAGTTTTGGAAAAAACGGGTAACGAGTGAGCGATCAAACTGACCAGTTTGTTGATTTTGAAAAATAGGTGCTGATTGAATTTGTGGGTGGATATTTTCTCCCTGCACCATATCGCGCAATTCATCAATAGTAACGGATATGCCAAGTTCTTTGTATTCTGTTTGCATAATTACCTCGCCCACAATTTGCTGCCAAGTTTGTTCACGCAATGATTCAACCGTATTTTGATCTATCGGCTTAGTTGGGTCTTCTTGACGTTGGCGATAGAACCCTTCGTTTTCTTTAACTTTTGACTCAAAATATTTAATATCAATTTTGTCGCCATTTATTTCTCCAAGACTATTGTCTGAACCTCCCCCAAAAAGATATCCGTTGCTTTGCAACATATCTGAAATGACAAAAAGTATTAATGCCCCGCCTACTACTGTAATGGCTAAGCCTGATTTGTTTCTGATGCTCTCTAGAACTGACATATGCGTATTTATTGAAAGTGGGCGAAAATACACGCAAAAGCCAAATGTGTCAAATCTTATTTGAAAGCAATGTGCCGTATTTTCAGGCAGTTAAATAATTTGTTCTTTTCTCCCGCCTTATTTTTAGCTTTGGAACCCATGAATAAGTCGCCATCAAAACTTTTTCTTATACCCAATATTTTAGCTGATGAGAATACGGCTAACTTTTTTGCGCCTCTCATAAAAAACCAGATACACCACCTTAAACATTTTATTGTAGAAAACGAAAAAGCAGCAAGGGCGCTTATTAAAAAAATGGAATTAGCTACCCCACAAAATGAACTCACCATTTTGCTTTGGAATGAGCATAGTAAAAAAGAAGACCTACCCGAAACCGTAACCATAATAAAAGACAATGATGTAGGTATCATCAGTGAAGCCGGCCTGCCTTGCATAGCCGATCCCGGTGCTGATATTGTAAAATGGGCACATACCCAAGGTATTCGTGTAGTGCCCTTACCCGGAGCATCAAGTATTTTTATGGCACTGATGGCAAGTGGATTTAGCGGACAATCTTTTACTTTTCACGGTTATTTACCTATTGATAAAGCGCAACGCGCCAAAAAACTAAAAGAAATGGAGGCCGATGCGCTACGTAAACATCAAACTCAATTATTTATGGAAGCACCATATCGCAACAACCAGCTATTAGAAGATATTATCAAAAATTGTGCGCCAACTACCAATTTGTGTATTGCCATGAATATTACAGCTGGCAACGAGTTCATACAAACCAAAGCCCTACAGCAGTGGGGAAAGCAATTGCCCGAATTGCATAAAAAGCCGGTGATTTTTGTGATGGGATAGATTAAATAAAATTTAAGAGGCAACTTTATTGAATTAAAAAGCATTAAGGTGGTTAAATGGTCAAAACATTCGAACTAGAGTTTGTAAATCAACTTAAAGCTGGTAATGCAAAAGCACAGAGACAGCTATTTGACAGTTGTTATCCTTCATTAATCAATGTTTGTAAACGATATTTAGTTCGAATTGATGAGACCGAAGACTGTGTGTTAAGGAGTTTGCTTAAAGTGTATAAAAACATAAATACATTCAAATATTCAGATGCTAACAGTCTTTATCATTGGATTAAATGTATAGTCATTAATGAGGCGCTCATGCAGCTACGAAAAAAGCAAATGTTTGGCCCATTATTTAATATAGATGAGGATGAAACAATTTATTATTCGGAAATTATTGAAGCAATTGATGCCAAATATCTTTTAGAATTAATAACCAAACTACCAACAGGTTATAGAACTGTTTTTAATCTTTTTGTAGTTGAAGGATATAGTCATAAAGAGATTTCAAAAATGTTAAATATTAGTGAAAGTACTAGCAAATCTCAACTTTATAAAGCCAGATTGTACTTACAAAAATTAATATCAGATGTAAAGTATGGATACAAAGCACACTGACAATATTATAAAAAATAAAATTGAATCCATTGACGATTTACCTGAAGGATACGAACCGGACTTAGATAGCAAATGGGAAACAATTCGAATTGCGATACATCAACCAAACCGTAAACGACTATTGCCTTTGCTGGTAGCATCGTATACAGCAGTTGCTAGTTTACTAAGCATCTATTTTATAAATAAATTCAATTTGGAAACCAACACTAGTAAACAAGAACAAATTACGGAGAAAACAATTTTTATTGAGAAAAAACATGAGACAAATAATAAATCAAAACAACGAAAAATATTGAAATACGAAAAGCAAGAAAATGTTGAAAGGCTTGCAATTATGCCAGAGCCACTTATCGGCTTAAGTCAAATTAGTAATAATGAAAAACAATCAGATAGTTTTGACTCACTACCTATGCCTTTATTGGTAATTGAAAAGAAGAAAAAGCGGTATGTAGTAATTGATTTTGGATCAGATGAAATCGATGAAATACAAACAAATCATAATTCAGCAAATCAATCGGATTATAAATTCAAAATAGGAAATAGTGACAATTTAAGCAATTTGAATGAGATGCATAATAATAAAAATCGTACAGGAGCATCCATTTCTCTATCATTTGTAAGCAAATAATACCAGCATGAAAAACGTAACACTAATAATAATTTTCTTATTATTAGCCTTTAGTATTAAGGCTCAAACAGAAGTAGAATGGAATCCGCAGCCACAGTTGAACCCGTTTAACGATACACTTATCGTTAAGATTGATAAAGATGTAGTAATTTACATAACTGGCGCTAAACTATCTTATATCAATACCATGCAACAACAAATAGACACACTTTTAATTTATCTAAAACAGGACATAGAAAGTTCAATAAAAGGCAATCTTATTCCGGAGAATGCCACAGAATTAGTCTACTTATACAAAACAGCAACAAAAAGACGGTTAAAAGTAGAAAGTCCAGAATATAGTGATAGGCAAATTGATATTGAATACGAGATTTTCAGAATGCAAAATAATATCCCACCTGTTAGGTTAAGAATAATTGACCTAAACAACCATTTGCAGTATCAAATCTATACAACAAGCTTGTCAAAACTATTAGTTTCATTAAATGAGTTGCAACTAGATGAATACTTTCAAAGCGCTTTTGAAAATAATAAAGCAGTGAATAATAGTACCGAAGTTACAGTTAAAAAAAATAGCAATAACCAAGTTGAAGCACAATATAATACGTATAAACAACATGTAGTTGATGCACAACCTAGTGCAGGTGTTATGTTGATTGGTGGTGAAATTGGTGCGGGATTTGGTCTAAATTTACTGTATAAAAAAGTGAATAAGTATCATTTTGCAACTAGGAAATATGGAGTGGGCTTTTTTATGACATCATTATACCAATTTAACGATGGTAATATAGGATTTGCTCAGTCTTATGATTTCATATATATGCGGCTGCTCAGTGAACCAAAGAAAACTGAAATATGGAGTGGCTTTCAAGTTGGAATGGCAAGCTTTGATTACTCAGAATGGTTGCCTAAATTAAGTTTAATTTATTCCAATAGTTCAGGTATTACTTGGATGTGGGATTCGTACTTTAGCTTCGATACAGGGTTAATAATTGGATTTACAGCTAAATTTCCCCTTTAATTCGGTTCTCGAACCAAACCATTTATGTTAGAATATATTAATTGTTAGGCCAGATTTGCAAAAAAGCCGGTGATTTTTGTGATGGGATGACCTAGCCAGAATGGATTAAATTCAGATACAGTTATTTAGAAACACTTATGGTCTTTGAATTAATAATTAACATCGTTGTTGAGTCGATCAAGCCCGAGGCACTATGTAAATACTTTAAATTACTGTCTAAAAGAACATATGAGGGGAATCCTTCAATATTTTTTATGCAATTGCCACACATTTCTTTAAAAAATTGCTCGTTTTTAGGATGAGGATTAAATTTTTTACCATATTCATTTATATCCAATATAAAAGTTGGCTTTGTATATTTTTTTGTTCTTAAGTACTCTTTATATTTATCAATATAAAACCAATCATCAGCAGTAATAAAGTAAACAGAAACATTGTTTCTTTGAGATAAAGACACAAACTCATCAAACGAATATTTTGCTGTAGGACACCAATAAGTATATGAAACAATTAGATTAAATTTTTTACCTGTTTTCGTTAAATAATTTATAAATGAGTAATGATTTATTGAATAAATTTGACAACTATCTAAATTCTGAATATTACTTATTAAAGAAGGAGGCGGGGCACTAAGTTTTCGGTTGGTATAAGTAGGATTAACACAACCTAATAAATTGATTAATAGAAAGTAACCAGCAAAAATTTTTATCATGAAAACGGCATTAAAAAGCCCCCCAAATTATTGCAAGCGCCTTTTGCATTTAGTACACATGCTGCCCGCCATTGATGCTGTAATTGGCTCCTGTGATAAATGACGCCTTATCACTTGCCAGAAAACAAACCAGATGTGCCACTTCTTCAGTCCCACCTAGTCGGCCTACAGGTATCTGTTCCACAATCAGATTGCGCACATCTTCCCTCACAGCCATTACCATATCTGTACCAATATATCCGGGTGAAATGGTATTAACGGTGATACCTTTGCGAGCCACTTCCATAGCCAATGTTTTGGTAAAACCGTGCATGCCGGCTTTTGCTGCTGAGTAATTGGCCTGCCCAAATTGTCCACGCTGTCCGTTTACCGATGAAATATTGATAATGCGTCCCCAATTACGGTCAATCATTCCGTTAATGACATGGCGTGTGCAGTTAAATACCGAATCAAGGTTACTGCTCAACACATCTTTCCATTGCTCATATGTCATTTTTCGGAAAGCGGTATCGCGGGTTATTCCGGCATTATTAACGAGTACATCTATTGGGCCAATTTGCTGCTCAATTTGCTGCACCATTTTTTCACACGATTCAAAACTCGAAACATCACCCTCGAAGATAGCGATGTGAATACCTTGCTCGTTAAGCTTTTTTTGCCATGCATCCGCTTTCTCCTTGTTGCGGTAATTTGCTACTACACAATAGCCGTTTTTATGCAACTCTATACACATGGCAGTTCCCAATCCACCCGTAGCCCCGGTTACCAGCACCACTTTTTTGTTATTTGCATCCATAGTTGTTTTGTTTTAATAAATGGGAATCTAATTTTTATATGACTAAAAAACAAAAACTTGCATTTAAAGGTTAATTTTCTACTTTTGACTAACAATCGTTAGGCATATGGAAAAAACATACACCCGTAAGCACCAAATATTGGATACTTCTGCCAAGCTTTTTCGCGAAAAAGGATTTGAGGCTACCACCATGCGCGACATTGCCACAGAAATGAATATGGAAGCAGCTAGCCTGTATCACCACATCAAGTCAAAAGAGCAAATTTTGGAAGAAATCTGTTTTACGATGGCAGATAAACTTATTATTAGCATCAAAGATGTAAATGATATCTATTTTAACGCAGCAGAGAGACTTCAGTCAGTTATTAAAAATCATATTGAAATATTAACCGGCCACCCGGATTACAGCATTGTATTTCTTCATGAATGGCGAAGCCTGCAAGAACCACGATTAGCTGAGTTCAAAGCGTTACGCGATATGTATGAAAACGAACTAAAAGCAATTATTGCTGACGGTATCAACGAAGATATTTTTGAAGATGTTGACCAAAAATTTGCCAGCCTCAGCATACTATCAACCCTAAACTGGGTGCCGGAGTGGTACAGAGCCAATGGCGGCATGTCGCCCGCACAAATTGCCATCAAGCTTGGCGAATTTATTATGGGCGGCCTAAGTAAAAAATTGGTAACCGACCTCAACTATAAACCCTAAACAAAAGTTTGAAAACTCGCAATAATTAATAATAAAATATAACTATGTACGGAAATGCTTACATCGATCCTAATGAAAAACCAAAGTCAATCATTGACGGTGAGGATCCTATTAAATTAGCTGAATTTGAAGCCCGCATTGCACGAGGCGAAAAAATTGAACCCAAAGATTGGATGCCACGCGAGTACCGCAAGCAACTCATTCGCATGATTGAGCAACATGCACACTCCGAAATTATTGGCGCCCTGCCAGAAGGTACGTGGATTACGCGCGCACCGGGATTCAGGCGCAAACTGGCTTTAATGGCCAAGGTACAAGATGAAGTGGGCCACGCGCAATTATTGTACAGTGCTGCCGAAACGCTTGGCAAAAGCCGCGAATCCATGATTAATGATTTGATTACGGGTAAATCAAAATATTCAAACGTGTTTAACTACCCTGCATTTACTTGGGCTGATGCCTGTATTATCGCATGGTTAATTGACGCAGGTGCTATTATCAATCAAGTAGCAAATGCAAAAGGAAGTTACGGTCCATACTGCCGCGCACTCGATCGTATTTGTACGGAAGAAAGTTTCCATTTAAAATACGGACACGATAATGTAGTAACACTCGCTACCGGAACTGCTACGCAACGTAAAATGGTTCAGGAAGCATTAAACCGCTGGTGGCCTCCCATTATGCACTTCTTCGGACCAAGCGACAAAATCTCAAATCATACTGAAATACTCATGCGCTGGAAAGTGAAAATGGCAACCAACGATGATATGCGTCAGCAATTCTTAAATATGTACGTACCCAAAATTTGGGATTTGGGATTAACCGTTCCTGATTCATTGTTGAAGAAAAACGAAGAAACCAATAAGTGGGAATACACCGAACCGGATTGGGATGAATTTAAGCGTGTAATTAATGGTGATGGTCCGTGTAATGCAGAAAGACTTGCTGTGCGCAGAAATGCCGAAGAACGTGGCCGCTGGGTACGCGAAGCGTTGAATACGTCTCAATCTAAGTATATAGTACCTCTCGCATAGTGTATTCATTATTGCGAGTTATTTATTACGAGTTTTAAAAATTCAAAAGTTGTGGCAACAATCAAACATTTTGAAGATTTAGAGATTTGGCAAAAGGCTATTGATATAGCAGACCAACTGTACGATTTGTGCATGAATGACCAAGTAAAAAAGGACTTTTCATTTCAAGACCAACTCAAGCGGGCGGCTATTTCAATTTCAAATAACATAGCTGAAGGATTTGAATACAACAACAATGCAGATTTCATAAAATTTCTAAGGTATGCTAAAGGATCTTGTGGAGAATGCAGAAGTATGATTGGATTCATGAAGCGCAGAAAATGGATATCTAAGGAAGATCATGATGAATTTTATACATCACTAAAAAACCTTGGTGCACAAATTGGCAGCTTTATGTCATATTTAAGAAAAACAACAACCAAAACCCGCAATAACAAACCCGCCAACTCGTTATAAATAACCCTAATAAACAATTAGACAACCTGTAATAAATACCCACAATGATAAAATCCCTCGACCCCCGCGTAACACGTGACAAAATAGAATTAGATAATACCATTGAGCCTCTGAAAGAATTAGACCAGTGGGAAACGTACGAAGTATTTCATCAGAAAAAACGTGGCGACCAGCACATGCACGTAGGTATTGTACACGCTCCCAACCCTGAAATGGCCCTGCTGTTTGGCAAAGAGCAATTTGGCCGCAGAGGTGTGAGTGTAAACATTTGGGTGGTGCGCACGGCTGATGTATTTACATCTGATTATGACGACTCGGATATTTTTGATACCGTGCCCGAAAAGCAGTACCGAGAAGCTGCCGGCTACAAGGTGATGGATAAAATCAATAAGTACAAGAAATCAACTTCCAAATAAATTTACCTTGACTTACGACCGAGTAATGCTTTTTGTCGGTTATGCAACGTGCACTGTATTGATAATTTTCAGTCTGCTGTTTGGCATAATGAGAATGACATTTGCAGACAATGCATATTGCTCTTTTATGCTCATTAAACAAGAATCTTTTTTTATTGTACATGGAAGATATACATTGGCTTTAACCCAAATTTTCCCGCTTCTCGCAATAAAACTAGGGCTGTCTCTAAAAACAGTTCTGCTAAGTTACTCTGCTAATTTTTATGTACTGTATACATCAATATTTGCCATCATTGCGCATGCTTTTAAAAATAAAAATATTGCAATTGGGTATTTATTAATGATTCTTCTTTTTATGGGAAGAATTTTTTACCTGCAAACTGAAATATTGATTGGTTTAAGTTTTTTTGCCCTTTTATGGGCCTTAACCGAACAATTTAAAATTGGGAAAATTCAAAGAAACTGGTTTATAGTCTTTAGCTTAATTTTTATCGTACTTACGCTAAGCTCACATCCGCTTTTAATTATCCCGATTGTTTTTATTTCATTGTATAATATGATGGATAAAACAAAAATCATTTTTGATAAAACGTACGCTTACATTTTATTTTTAGCCATAATCATCTTAAGTGTAAAGATACTTTTTGTTTCATCCGATTCATATGAAGGAGGTTATTTTCAAACAATACTACGCAAGGACTTATGGGTCAATTTTCAAGAACAATACCTTACCAGATTTTTTATCAAGAACATTGAACATTATCAAATAGGAATTGTGTTCACAGGAATTGTATTGTTGGGATTAATATTGAAAGGCGAGTATTTAAAAACGCTATTTGTATCGCTATTTATTTTAGGTTTTTACATATCAATGAGTGTAATCTTTCATTCAGGGGATGCGCCAGTTGGAATGGAGCGAATCTTTTTATCCTTGGGTGCTATTTTAGCCGTACCAACCATAAAGGACATTTGGAGCAAATACGGGCAAATTTTTTTAGTTGCGTTAATAGTTGTCGTATTTTATATATCACTTAATCGTATTTATCAATTTCATCAGGAGTTTGAGCAGCGCTATGCTATATACAAATCGGCATGTGATAAGCTCCAAACCAAACAGGGAAATAAGTTTTACTTTTACAGACCCGAAATAAATGAACGCTGGGACCTTATGTCAACATGGGCCATATCTGTTGAAACACTTTTAATTTCAACACTGTATAATAACAAATCCATTTCGGTGTATATTGCTTTGGATGAAAAGGATATTCAATCAAAACCAATGGCTGAAAACACTTTTCTTTTTGTAAATTTCTGGCCTTTTCTAAACACAGAAAATCTGGCCGATTTTAATACCAAATATCTAAAACTACCAAATGGAAACTACAACTACATTTCAGGAAAATATTTAATGCAATAATTATATGAACCACATCAAAGACCTCCTCTATAAAATGGCAGACGACCTGTTGATACTTGGCCATCGCAACAGCGAATGGACAGGTCTTGGTCCAATCTTAGAAGAAGACATCGCTTTTTCATCAATGGCACAAGATAAAATCGGGCAAGCCCAAGCACTTTATCAATTGCTGCACGAACTAGGCGAGCAGGAACCCGATACGGTTGCATTTACACGCAATGCCAATCAGTTTCACAACAGCCAGTTTGTTGAATTGCCAAATGGAGAATATGATTTCAGTACCATCCGCCACTTTCTTTTTGATACAGCCGATCAGCTGCGCTTTGATATGTTGGCCACCTCAAGCTACGAACCATTAGCTAAAGTTGCCCGCAAGGTAAAAGGTGAATTAAAATATCATGTATTTCATGCCAATACTTGGATAACCAAAATGGGTGCCGCTACAGAAGAAAGCCATATTCGTATGCAAAATGCGTTGAATGAAGCGTGGGATTATGCATTGGGAATGTTTGAAGAAGGCGAACATGAGCAACAACTTGTAAGCGACAATATATTTGAAGGCGAAACGGAATTGAAAAAACGTTGGCTGGGCATTATTTCACCGATACTTACCAAAGCAACGCTTACTATACCTGATGAAAGCTCATGGCAACCCATATATGGCGGCCGAAAAGGCATTCACACCGAACACCTGCAACCTTTGCTGGACGAAATGAGTGAAGTATTTAAAATTGATCCCACTGCGGAATGGTAATGAGATAATCTGTCGATGAGGCAATGTTATAATACCAAACCCGTAATAAAACAACCCGCAAATATCAAATGCTAACCGAACAACAAATATGGCAAACCCTTGAGGTAGTAAAAGACCCCGAAATACCTACGTTGAGTATGGTAGATATGGGCATTATTACTAAAGTAGAAGTACGTGGCGAAAGCAATGTCTATGTTGAGATGACTCCCACATTTACAGGTTGCCCTGCCATTAAAATGATGGAAGGCATGGTGGCCGATAGGTTAAAGGAAATGGGTATCGAAACAGTAGAAGTGGTAACCACTTTTGACAAGCCTTGGGATAGCAACAAACTAACAGCGCGCGGCCTGATGTGCCTGAAAAAACACGGATTAGCTCCTCCTGTAAAACACCAAGGTGAAGTCACGCAAGAATTATTAGAACACACCGAGTGCCCCTTTTGTGGCAGCAAAAACACCGAAATGAAATCGCCATTTGGCCCCACATTATGCCGCAGTATGCATTACTGCAATAATTGCTTACAAGCCTTTGAAGGATTTAAGCCGGTGGTGTAAAAATTTGCTGATTTATAATAAGTTATGGTTATTTAGGGGCAAAAATACATCCGCAGTATATCATGATAAAATAAACCAGCACTTTTGTTTATCATGATAAAATAAAGTAGATTTGTTAAATGTTTATCAGAAAACAAATATTAATTGATGCAGAAAACCACAGTTTGTTTTTGTGGGGGGCACGCCAAACGGGTAAAAGCACGCTTTTAAAGGAAATGTTTACCAATGCAATTTGGTTTGATTTGCTGCTTTCTGATGTTTACGAACGACTTTCCAAAAATCCTTCAATACTAAGGGAAACTGTTTTAGCACAACCCGAAACAAATTTGGTAATCATTGATGAAATTCAACGTATTCCTGAATTACTAAACGAGGTACATTGGTTAATTACAAATAAAGGCACACAATTTATTTTAAGTGGGTCGAGTTCCAGAAAGATTATACGAGGCGGCTATAACCTACTTGGGGGTAGGGCGCTCCGCTATGAATTATATCCGTTAGTAAGCAGCGAAATCCCAGATTTTGATTTGCTCAGAGCATTAAATAACGGTTTGCTGCCTCGACATTATTTGGCGACCAATGTCAAAAAACTTATCTCCGCATATATTGGCAATTACCTAAGAGACGAGATAGCTGCAGAAGCAAAAATAAGGAACACACAATCGTTTGCTAAGTTTTTAGAAGCAGCCGCGTTTAGTAACGGAGAGATGGTAAATTACGCCAACATTGCCTCTGATTGTGGCGTTTCTGCTCCTACAGTAAAGGAGTATTTTCAGATATTGGAAGACACATTGATTGGTAGATTCTTGCCTTCATACCAAAAAAAGCCGAAGAGGCGGGTTATTAGCGCCCCAAAGTTTTATTTTTTTGATGTGGGAATAGTAAACTACCTGCTTAAGCGAGGTAAAATTGAATTTGGAAGTGAAGTATTTGGTAATGCGTTTGAGCACTTTATTTATCACGAAATATACGCACATAGTCAATACTCTGGATTAGGGTATTCAATTTCTTATTGGCGCACGGCATCACAAATTGAAGTTGACTTTATATTAGGTGATAACGAAGTTGCGGTGGAAGTAAAATCTACTGCCAATGCTTCGGCTCGTCACCTATCGGGGTTAAAAAGTTTTGCCGAGGAATATAAAACCAAACAGTTGATATTAGTTTGCAACGAACCTATGGCAAGACTGGTTGACAATATTCATATTTTACCATGGAAAGTTTTTTTACAAAAACTTTGGGACGGAGAAATCATAAAATAATCGCCTGCAAGCATTTGAAGGATTTAAGCCGGTCGTATGACAATATAAAAGTCGTTCTACCTAATTCTCTACAACAAAACTGTAAGATATTAGCAGGAAAATAATTAATTAATTAATAATATTTTTAATATAAGTTATAAATATAACAATCAGAATTAAGATTAATTGTTGTCGACCATGTTCTACAACCATCTTTAAAAGTTACTTTTTTTGATCCCTGAGTAGTTTTGACCACTAACAATATATTTGAACCTGCACAATTTGTTGGGGGTATCGCTTGCCAATACGTAAGTTGACCCACATTTTTTCCGTCAATAGTAACAGTAGCGCCACCACAACCATTGTCTCTGCTGGTCCAAAAAACAATATTGCCTTCTGCAGGTTTTGATTCTTCTTTATCTTTTTTGCAGGCAAAAACCGATAGAATTAAAGAGAATAATAATAGACTAATATAATTTCTGATTTTCATAGATTTATTATTAAAGAGGAATGTTGAACAAAAGATTTAAATGGTCTATTATGTCGAACTAAATTTGTTTTTATATCGCAAGTTTAAATTATGATGATTTGTTTTTTTAATGGCTCAAGCCTATATTGTGTTAAAAATAACGGAAGTTACAAATGCTACTCGCCAAACGAATAAAAGCCATCAGAGAATTTAAAGGGTTAACCCAAAAACAAGTTGCAGATAGTATGGGTGTGGAGCAGGCAACCTATAGCGGATATGAGCGCGAGGCAGGCAACCTGAAATTTAATACGATAGTTAAAATAGCTGGTGCATTAAATTGTTCTCTACCATTTTTAGTTGATATAAACTCCAAAACTGTTGACGAATATGAATGGGAAAGCCTTCGCCAATAAAGGATGAGGCATCGTTTTGCCTAGCTGTTTACTACACAATAGGTTTAGCTTTTGAAAACAATTGTGGGTTTTGCGCATATACCGTATTTCTAATATGCAAATAGGTTTGGTGCATTTGATAAATCATAATGCTATAGAATATTGATTTATCAATCATTTTTCGGTTGTTTTTCAAACTCCAGTAAATCAATTTCCAAAAGTAAATTCGATGCTTGTATTTTATTCCCAGTAAGAATACAACACGCAACACCATCATGAGCTCATTTAACCTGATTTTTTCAGGTGTTTTGTAGGTTAGTTTTGGGAACTTGTAACTATTCAAAAAGGTAATAATGCGTTTATAGGCATGTTCAGGTGAATATAGGCTTGTAATTACATCAAGAAAACCATCGAACAAGAGTTTTTCATCCATTACCGGAACAATATTGGTTTCACCTTCACCAAATGCGAAGGGCTTGCTGAGTCTGCCTTCTTTTTTGATTCGCTTGTATAAGTCTGTTCCCGGAGGTGCTTTAAGTATATTTACAATAGGCAACGGAATTCCACTTGTTTGAATGAAATCAATTTGTCTTTTGAAACTGCCCACGGTATCCGTATCGAAACCAACAATGAACCCCCCCGAAATGGTAAACCCCGCTTGGTGTAATCTTAATACATTTTCAAGCTGGTCGCGTCTTAAGTTTTGGTTTTTATGTGATGCAGCCAAACTTACCTCATCAGGTGTTTCAATACCAATAAATATTTGCCTAAAACCTGCTTGCAATAACAAATCCATGAGCTCATCGTCTTCAGCCAAGTTTATTGTAAGTTGAGTAGCAAAGAAAAACTCAATCTTATTTTTTTTTCGCCAATCAATAAGCGCAGGCAAAAGGTCGCTTTTCAGACTTTTTTTGTTGCCAATCAAGTTGTCATCTGCAAAAAGTACAAGCCTTAAACCACTTAATTCGTTTATTTTTTCAAGTTCATTAATGATCTGTTCACTCGTTTTGATACGTGGTCTTCTTCCGAATAAAGCTGTAACATCACAAAAATCACACATGTACGGACACCCTCTTGAATATTGCACAATCGAGTAAACGTAATCGTCCATATTTGCCAGTTCATAATCAGGTAAGGGTGTTTGAGTTACATCGGCAAAATCCGCACTTTCATAAATTCGCTGAAGGTTATTGTTTTCTAAATCTGTTAAAAATTTAGGCAGGGTCAATTCGGCTTCATTCAAAACAAAGTGGTCTATTTCAGGAAAGCGCTCGTGTTCGTGAGTAAATAAAGGTCCACCTGCAACAATTTTTACACTTGCTGCTTTGCATTGTTTGATAATATCACGCACGGAGTTTTCCTGCACATTCATTGCAGACAGAAAAACATAATCAGCCCAAAGCAGCTCTTCATACGTCAATGGCTTTGCATTTAAGTCGCATAGTTTTTTGTTCCAGTTTTTGGGAAGCAATGCAGATACAGTTAGCAGTCCTAATGGCGGATATACGGCCTTTCTCCCTACAACTTGTATAAAATGCCTCATCGCATAAAACGTATCAGGCATTTGTGGGTAAACAAGAAGTATATTCATCGTAGTTAATTGGTTTTAATGAATTAGTAAACGTAATCATTAACCACAAAAAGAGAAAGCATCTGTGAATTAACGGTAAAACATATTAGAGCGTGAAGTAAAGGCATTAAAAGCATATTTGAAAACGGAATTCAGATTGCCGAATTTATACATAAAATAACAGCCGAATTGAGTTACAACCGGCTGTTTTTTACTACTTACTCAGTATATTTACATACCGCTCTATTGCCTCAAGCTCATAGGTTGCCACCAGTTCAATAAAATCATTTTTATCACCACCGGTTTGTACCTTCTCAAGTGCAGCGTAATACGCCATACGGCTTTTGGCATCACCTTTAATATTAGCAATTACAAAGCCATGTTTTAACAAAATCAGATTCATCACCAACCGTGATGTACGTCCATTGCCATCAATAAACGGATGAATGGTAACCAACCTTTCATGCATTTCGGCTGCCAATACCACTGGATGAAGTTTGTTTTTATGGGTTTCGTACCAGATGAAATAATCTTCCATTTGCTTAGCCACCAGATAAGGTGCAGGAGGAGTATGGGTGCTGCCTTTTATCATCACTTGCACATTTCGATAGCGACCGGCATTGGTAGGGTCAATGCCTCGAAGAATCAGGTTGTGTATGGTAAGTAGCTCTCTTTCATTTAAAGGAGATTTATTTTCTACAAGGTATTTTACATATTCAATCGCCTCTTTATGGTTGATGGCCTCCAAGTGTTCGCGCATGCTTTTTCCGCTTATGGTCAATCCTTCATTGATTACCAGATCGGTTTCTTTAAGAGTAAGCGTATTGCCCTCAATGCGATTACTTTCAAAAGTATATTCAAGGTCAAGCGCCTGAGCTATGCGGTAGCTGTCATAAGCGCGTAGCTTTTCTAGCTTTGCTCTGTGCTTATCAATAGCGCTTATCATGCTTTTGAATTTTTTAGGCATAGGTTTGGTTTTGCTTTCATAACGAATTACTTCTTCGGCTGCCATCATAGCCTTGAGCGCAAGTTCATCGCGACCTATTTCATCCAGTATTTTATCTTTAAGCCATGCAACCAGCAGCTCATCGGCATCAATATCAAGTATGGCTGCAAGTTTCACAATTTGCTCGCGGGTGGGTTTACGGCCTCCGCTTTCAAATTTGCTTACAAGTGCCTGGTCAATCCCGAGCTGTTGTGCTACTTCGCGTATTAGCATTCCCTTTTTTTCACGACTTAATTTTAATTGGGTTTTCATAATGACTAAATTAAACATGACAAAAATAGTCATTATTTTCTGTCAGACAATACCCCTCAAAAATTTCACATAAGCAAACAATCACAAAAAAGATATAAATTGCTGCCTGTGGCAATACAGCATTCAACAACCTCGAAAGAGAAAATCCTAAAAAAGGTTAGACAAGCTTTAATTTTTAAGTCTAAGCCTAAATTTTCCAATATTGATTTGGAAAGTAACGTATACGCCCAAGCTCAGGATGTTTCAATACTTGAAACGTTTGCACGTAATTTCACAAAACAAAAAGGGCAGTTTATCATTTGCGATAATCAATTTGATTTTATTGATAAATTGATAACCCTAAGTGAGCGCCATCAATTAAAAAATATGTATTGCAACGAGCCGGCAATGCAACAGTTGCTCAAAGATACCGGAATAAGTTTTTATACCACACAACAACAGAGTATTGAAAAAGCATATACCACACTGACATCATGTGAGGCGCTCATTGCAAGAACAGGAAGTATCATGATATCATCCTCAAAGAACTCACACCAACACACCATTGCACCAACTATTCATATTGTTTTGGCAAATGCCTCTCAAGTTGTCATGGAAATTAAAGACGCGTTGCAACAATTAAAAAATGTGTACGGACGGAACTTACCCGGTATGTTTGGATTAATTACAGGACCAAGTTGCACGGCTGATATTGAGAAAACATTGGTGTATGGGGCTCATGGACCTGTTGAGGTATTTGTTTTTTTAATAGATGATTTGCAACAAAATACATAAATCTATTTAGTAGTGAACAGCGGAAAAAAAATCTACTTTGCTTCAGATTTTCATTTAGGTGTGCCCGATGAGAGTTCATCCATTGAGCGTGAAAGGAGGATAATTAAATGGCTAAACGCCATTTCGCATGATGCGAGTGATATTTACCTTGTAGGTGATTTATTTGATTTTTGGTTTGAATATAAATACGTTGTACCAAAAGGGTTTACAAGGCTATTGGGAAAACTTGCCGAACTGAGTGATAATGGAATTTGCTTGCATATTTTTCATGGCAATCATGATTTGTGGCAATTTGGATATCTTGAAAAAGAAATCGGTTGTAAAGTGTATGCAAAACCAATTTTTGTAACACTAAAAGGTAAAAAATTTTACATCGCCCATGGTGATGGTTTGGGTCCGGGTCAAAAATGGTTTAAATTTATTTTATCAATCTATAGAAATAGATTTTTCCAGCGCCTATTTGCTTTTTTTCACCCATCCATTGGTATAAGCATTGCCCAATGGTTTTCTAACCGAAGTAAGCTAAACACATTTGACCAAAACAAACACTATTTGGGTGATGATAAAGAATATTCAGTAATGCATGCTAAAGCCATATTAGAACAAACCGAAGTGGACTATTTTATTTTTGGACACAGGCATTTGGGCTTTGATATTCAATTGGGTAATGCGCATGTTATCAACTTAGGCGATTGGTTTTCATTAAATACGTATGCTGTTTTTGATGGGAATAGCGTTGAGTTAAAAACATTTCATTCATGAAGCAGCTTTTATTTTATGCAATGCTATTTTTTATCATCATTGCAATACAGCAACCGACAAGGTTTGAACCCATGGCAGAAATAAAGGTGAGTGCCAAAATTTTGGAAACGGATAGGCTGGGAAATATTTACTTGGTATCGCAAACTAATCAGCTCTACAAGTACAGCAGCGAGGGAAAATTATTAAGTACTTTAAACTATAAGTACATTGGCAACATTACACATGTTGATGCAAGTAACCCAATGGAGATTTATATATTTTACCAAGAGCTAAACAAAATCATTTACTTGGATAATAATTTGGCATATAGGGGCGAGACAGATCTTACTAATTTTGGCGTTGGACAGGCTTCTGCTATTGCAAGGGCTTTTGATAACGGCATTTGGGTGTTTGATGTGGCAGATATGCAACTAAAAAAGATGGATAAAAAGGGTGAAAATCTTCAAACAAGCGGAAATGTTAAACAATACACGGATCAAAACTTTCAACCTGTTTATTTATTTGACAATAATGATAAAGTGTATGTAGATGACCCTTTGGCTGGAGTGATGGTATTTGACGTGTTTGCTACATATATCAAAACCATCCCTATTAAAGGAGCTAAAAAAGTAAAGATTATTGACGAGGATTTATATTACCACAGCCAAAGTACATTGTATAGATACAATTTTAAAAGCTTGCAAACATTTAATTTCAGCCTTCCCGACTCAGCTAATATACTAGACGTAAGCATCGAAAAA
>CAYSBE010000040.1:0-20741 GCA_964429245.1 uncultured Bifidobacteriaceae bacterium
TTGTAATAAAAGTAAGAGTCCTTTTTTTGCCATATTATTATGTTGAAATTGGTTTGTCTTTGGGGTATTTGATTTCAACTGTATACCTGATTACACTCGATTTTTCTGCCGGTATTTCAATATTCCACGTTAATTTACCTTGAGTTTCATCTGCGGAAGCTCCGCCCGATTGGGTAAGTTTTACTTCTATTTCTTTGTTCATCGATACCGGAATCTGGTCTTCTACTAAAATCGTAATGGCATCTTTAAGTGTATTTCTGATATTGATTTCCCAAGCATTAAGTTCTTTACGGGTACTACCTGATGCCGATTTGCTGCTAAAATCCTTCAGCTGTATGCGTTGTATTTGAATACGTTTGTCTCTGCCCAGAGAAATTTGTACGGTATCTTCAGTAGTTTGTTGCAAATAGGTTTTACCAATATAGGTACCATCAAAATAAACATGTGCCTCCCCTTTCACAAGTGTGCCCAAATCATTGTTGGAAACAAGCGCTGTTACAAAAGCATGCTTATCTAATTTAGGCACTGCCACATATTGATACCTTGCCGGAATATTACTTACCATCAAATCAACCTGATGCGGACTGTTATCGCTGGGTATGGTGTAAGCCGAGTTAACGGTATATTCAACATTTATATCTGTTTGTTCCTGCACAGCTATGCCAACACTGTTTTGTACAGCAGCCCCTTCGTCAGGTGCAGCATAAACAGGCTTTGCTGATAGGGATCTGTTATTGGATTTTGCTGCAATTGCTACTTCAACAGTATTAAAATCAACGAATACAGTTTGCAATATTGGTTTCACACCGCTTTCTGAAGGGTTGGCGGTTGAGAGTTTAAGTTTCACATTGGTCCAATCTTCACCTGTAGCTTGTGTGATGTAAGCTTTCCTTACCAATTGAATAGGCGACTTTGAATCTTTTACGCGTAAATCATAAAAAGGTGTCCAACTTGTTTGGCTAACCATATATGACCATTCAATGGTTGCGTTTGAAACGGCTGAAAGTGTTTTTACCGAAACCACTACTTCACTCGTACTGTTGCGATTGGTTAAATAAGTATCGAGTTGGTTTTTAAATTTATCCCTTTGTTGTTTTAATTTATAAACCTGAGCATTCAGCCTAAGTGTCTCTTCTCCAATTTCAGTATTTCTTTTTCTAAAGAGTGCTAATGCATCCTCCAATTCGTCTACATTTACGCTTCCATTGGTACCACCAATACTTTTATTGGCCAACAGCACCTCTTTTTCCAGCTTCAAACTTTCTATTTTTATTTGCAGCAAATCAAGCTGATAGTTGAGTTTAGACAAGGTGTCTTCCAACTGAATGATGAATACAGGCTTTTCATCATTGAGCAAATAATTATTGCGTTGCGAAACCGAGATGAGCTGCACATTGGCTCCTGTTTTCACCTGAATTGAATTGATATTGATATATGGCGAAACCCTGTCAAACACGATTTGTGATTCACCGGCAGGCAAGTTCAGTTTGGCAATACGTGTAACCTGTGCCTGATTTAAAAAAACGGTTACATTGTTGATGGCAGAAACTGTTCTTATTTGTTCTCCCTGTGCAAATGCAACCGAGGAGAATAAACATACACTCGCTGTCCATGCAATAAACTTAGCTGTTCTCATTTTTGATTTTTTCATTACAACGGAATATTGCCATGTTTCTTACGAGGCAGGTTTGCTACTTTATTTTCAAGCATGGCGAATGCTTTAATTAATTTTGTGCGGGTTTCTTCAGGAAAAATTACTTCATCTACAAAACCACGTTCGGCTGCACGGTATGGATTTGCAAACAAATCGGCATATTCCTTCTCTTTTCTAGCCAATTCAGCAGCATGATCTGCGGCTTCATCAATTTCTTTCTTGAAAATAATTTCAGCTGCTCCTTTAGCTCCCATCACAGCAATTTCAGCAGTGGGCCATGCAAAATTCATATCAGCGCCTATATGTTTACTGTTCATTACATCATAGGCACCTCCGTATGCTTTACGCGTAATAACGGTGATGCGAGGAACGGTGGCTTCACAAAATGCATACAACAATTTAGCCCCATTGGTGATGATGGCATTCCACTCTTGATCGGTTCCGGGTAAAAATCCGGGAACATCTTCGAGCACCAAAAGGGGAATGTTGAATGCATCGCAAAAGCGAACAAAGCGAGCTGCTTTTTGAGAAGCATGTATATCCAAACATCCTGCTAATTGAGCTGGTTGGTTTCCAATGATTCCTATACTTTTTCCTGCCAATCGGGCAAATCCAACCACAATATTTTCTGCAAAATTTTTGTGCACCTCATAAAATGAATTGGCATCGGCAAGCTGCTCAATAACCTCGCGCATGTCATAAGGCTGGTTTGGATTTTCGGGTACGATATTTTTCAATGCATCCCTTGTTTCATCAGTCGGTTCATAAGATACGGTAGGTGCTTTTTCTTCGCAATTTTGTGGAATATAACTGAGTAATTTTTTCAGCTGGTCAATGGCATCTATCTCATTGGCTGCTGTAAAATGTGCCACCCCACTTTTGCTGCTATGTACCGAAGCCCCTCCCAATTGTTCAGAAGTCACTTCTTCATGCGTAACTGTTTTTACCACATTTGGCCCGGTTACAAACATGTAACTTGTATTTTCAACCATCATGATAAAATCTGTGATGGCAGGACTGTATACAGCGCCTCCGGCACAAGGCCCCATGATAACTGATATTTGGGGAATCACGCCACTTGATAAGGTGTTTCGGTAAAATATGTCTGCATATCCGCCTAATGAAACTACACCTTCTTGAATTCGGGCACCACCTGAATCATTTAATCCCACAATAGGTGCTCCATTTTTCATGGCCATATCCATCAGCTTGCAAATTTTCTCGGCATGTGTTTCGCTTAACGATCCTCCAAAGACGGTAAAATCTTGAGAAAATGCATATATCAATCGCCCATTGATGGTACCGTAACCAGTCACTACACCGTCTCCCGGAATTTGTTGCTTTTCCATGCCAAAATCTTTACTTCGGTGAGTAACCAATGCGCCAATTTCTTCAAAAGAACCTTCGTCCATTAAAAATTGTAACCTTTCTCTGGCCGTAAGTTTTCCTTTTTTGTGCTGTGCTTCTATACGGGCTTTACCGCCACCTTCCAATGATTTTTCACGTAAATGAGTGAGCAATGTCCTCTTATCCATTTCGGGTTTATTATGTTGTTCTGCTTTTGATGTCATGAATAAATATTATGGGTGCAATATATAAGAAAGTACGGCAAAATTTGGCCGTATTAGTAGATTAGTAGTTTCTGATAATTTACTCCCCTATCTGTTTGTATGGCAACAATATAAATACCTGCAGGCAGTGCTGAAATATTGACCAATAAATCCCGCTCTTCATTTGATTGGTAGATGTTGATTTGGCTACCAAGTTCATTAAAAATTTGTATGCTTGATATCGGCCTATCAGCTTGAATACGAATACAATCTTTTGCAGGATTTGGAGTGATAGCAAAATTATTATCTAGAAAATGATTGGCTAAGCCTACAGCAAATTGACCAAATTGTAAATCATCAATAAACAGGATTGGCGCACCCGAAGCCGGCATTACTGCATCATCATCTGTTATGGTAATTCGAGCCGAATCGGGCAACTCATTGTTACGATACTTTCCTGTAAAGTTGATAGCCATCCGATTCCATTGAACCAAAATTTCATTCGGATTGGATGGGTTGGTAATCGGTTTAATTTCTTTCTCTTCATACAAGATTGTATCGCCATTTTGCTGAAAAAAGTGTAGCGTAATTTTACCTTTATGTTGTAGTGCTCCAGGTACATAAAATGCTTGAAAGTACATAGAGGCAGGCGTATCATTAAATGCAAATGTGTTGGATATTACAGCAGCCTTAGGGGTAAGGGTGTCATGCTCGGCTGATAAATAATAATTTCCGTCAGGTGCTGCAAAAGGGAGTCCGTTTACCAATTGTAAACTGGATTTGGTGTATGATCCAGAAATGGTTTTCCATCCCACAAGTTGGTTTAGTGAATCATACTGCTCGAAGGATGGATTAAACTGAGCAAATAACAACAACGGAAAAAATTGAATGAAAACGAAAATGTATTTCATGATAAATTGATTATGGTGTAAATGAAAGTCATCCAGATAGAAATTAATCAGGATAAAATATCCAATATCTCGTCAATATTGAATGACTTCACAAAGCTTTCTTCGCTGGTAATGATATTATTGGCAAGTTCTTTTTTAGATTGTTGCAAGGCAAGAATTTTTTCTTCCACGGTATCTTTGGTGATGAATTTATAATTAAAAACCGATTTGGTTTGCCCAATACGGTGCGTGCGGTCCACAGCTTGTTGTTCAACAGCTGGATTCCACCATGGATCGCTTATAAAAACATAATCAGCAGCCGTTAAATTTAAACCCACTCCACCGGCTTTTAGGGAAATAAGAAAAAACAGTATGCTTTCATCTTTCTGAAAAGTCTCTACTTGTTTTTGCCGCATTTCAATTGGTGTGCTTCCGTCAAGGTAGCAATATTTCCAGCCATTCTTATCAAATTGAGCCCTAAACAAATCTAGTTGTTTCACAAATTGAGAGAATAACAATACTTTGTGCCCCTCCAACATGGCTGTTTCCGACATGGCAATGATCTCATCAAATTTACCCGCTTGACCCTCATATTCAGGCAATATCAGTTTTGGATGATTCGCAATCTGCCTTAATTTAATGAGCCCCTGTAAAAGGATAAGTTGCGACTTTGGCAATCCAAATTCAGAAATAGATTTGAGAATTTCATTTCGGTAATACGACTTCACTTTTTCATACTCATCAGCTTGTTGTTCGGTCATGTTGCAATATTTTACCTGCTCTACTTTGGGCGGTAAATCTTTTGCGACCTGATCTTTAGTTCGCCTGAGTACAAAAGGTTTAATAATGGCTTTCAATTGAGCCATTTTGTGTTGGTCTTTTCCTTTTTCAATAGGTGTTACAAATCTTTCATTAAAACTGCTTAGAGATCCTACAAGCCCTGGATTAATAAATGAAAGTTGGCTCCACAATTCCTGCACACTGTTTTCGATTGGTGTGCCAGTAAGCACAAGTTTGTTTGTTGCTTTCAATTGTTTCACAGCTCGGGCCGACAAGGAATTAGGATTTTTGATGGATTGACTTTCGTCCAGAATTACATAATTAAATCTGTAGTCTTTTAGGATATCAATATCAACCCTTACCGTGCCATAAGTGGTAATAATCAAATCATACAGCTGAAACAATTGGGGATTCTTATCGCGACCAATCCCGGTATAAATCAACACTTTTAGTTTGGGTGTAAATTTTCGTGTTTCGTGATACCAATTGTATACCAATGAATTCGGCACCACAATCATTGTGGTACGGTGGTATGTTCGCATGTTTTCGGGAATGCTAAATCCTTCATGAGGTTGAGCAGTTATAAGTTCTTCGACCTGATACGGACCAGAAATATCTTTAGTATCAAACAAATCGAGTTGTGTGGCTGGTGTAGTTGAATTGTTATCTGATAGATTGAAAGGAGCAATTACATGCGATTCCAATGTTTTACAATGCTCATAAATTTCCTTTTCCTTTTGCAGCAACGCCAAAGTTTGTATTGTTTTTCCCAACCCCATATCATCTGCCAGGCAACCGCCAAATCGGTTTTCCTTCAAAAAATAAAACCAATCAAATCCTGCTTTTTGATAGGGTCTGAGGTCGCCTTTAAAATGCTGAGGCATTTCAGCCTCTTTCACTTCCCCGTAAGCTTTAATTTTGGCAAGCTTCTCACCTACATTCAAGAATTTAGTATCATCAGAAAGGGCTTCTTGTATCAAACCCAAATGATGCTTCTCCAATTGAATATCATCTTCGGACAAAGACAATTCAAGCATACCTGCAAGTTTCCCGAACCATTCGTCCGGTATGATGGCTAGTTGACCATTGGGAAGCATAAACTCACGTTTACCTGAAAGGATATTGCTTTTTAGTGCTAGAAAAGGAAAGGAGAACTCCCCAAAGTAAACAATTGCCTTCACATCAAACCAATCTCGTTGCTCTTTCACTTCAAATTTTACTTCTCGTTTCCCAAAATAATATTTGCTCAATTCATTAGAATGATCAATCATGATGTCCTTCAGTTCGAGATCTGCTTTGTGTTCATTCACCCATTCCAAAAATGCATAGCGGTTTGTCGTTTCTACCTTCATCAAATCACCAGAAAACAAAAACGACTCGTTTGTTCTAACTGTAAACACAGGACCATCAACTTGAAGCAACCCAAAAGTATCGAGTACCTCCTTCAGCTCCTGCTCCTTTATGCGGTTTCTGCGAACCCGAATAAAGGTGTACGACTCTCCGGTTTTCTCAAGCACTGCATCAATATCATTATCCGACCCATATTCAAACTGGGCTTTATCATAATGAAATTTCAATAGCAATGATAACCTATCGCTATCCGGTAGTAGTTGCACCTGTAATACGGCTTTAGGCGTTTCTTTTCTGGTAATGATATCGAAACCTTCAGCATACACATCGTATTTCTCAACCAACTGGGTAACAAATTTATTAAAGTAGTTTTCTTCCCCGGCTCTCGGTATTTGGATGAATCGTTTATTTAAAAATGCGACAAGCTTTTTGCCGTCCACATTTTTTTCAAAAGTAAAGAGGTTGTTTTCAAGGAGCATCCATGCAGGCGTATTACAAATAATATGTGCCCCTTTAAACATAAACTCTATTTTTTGTCCGCTATGTTTTATTGTAGGAAAATAATTGGTGCCTTCATTGTTTCGCCTAAAATGAAATAATACGGAAGCATTTTCCTTACTCACTTCAATGGGTTGAGAGGTTGGATTGTTATCATTTCCCATCTTGTAAATTTTGCGTCCTTTCAATTTCTGCAAAACTTCATTCATTTTGTGTTCAATGTATGGCTTCACTTCATTTTCAATGACATCTTTATAAGCGGGTTTCTCAAAAAAATCAGCAGCTTTTATCTTCTTCTTATTGTCATGAAAAAACATTTTAAAAATGTATTGCTCATCCAATTCATCAAGCAGGGAAATGATCTCAAGGTCATCAATTGAAATATTCTTAGAATAATACTCAGCAGTTTTGGCAAAAATACGTTGATGGGTTAGGGTAAAATTTCCCAAAGAGTTTATCTGCACCACATGAGGCTGCAATACACACCCAAGGTGTTTATGATTTACCAGCAATGTGTAAACCAATTCAAACGGTTGTGTATTTATAACGAGCAAATTTAGGCCTAATTTAAATGCACTAAAGTAAGGTGGCTTTGCCTAATCACAAAACTTTTTCTGAAATTTTAATGACGTATATACAATAATCGCGAGAAAAACGCCCAGCGTGAAGGGCTTTAGCTGTACTTGAAAAAAATGTTAGAATAGTTCTGTATTAATTTGTCCTTTGAAAACCAAGGATGCCGGGCCACAAAGCCAAATATTGGTAAATAGGTTTTGTTCCCGATTAAACTGGTAGGTAATATTCAGTTCTCCTCCCTCTACTTTGGTTTTAATTGCATAATCTCCAGATGGAAACTTTTGATGCAATGCAGTAATGAGTGCAGAGGCTGTAGCTCCTGTTCCGCAGGAGAGTGTCTCATCTTCTACCCCTCTTTCGTATGTGCGAACGGCAATGAATTCAGCCCCTAGTACATTTACAAAATTCACGTTTATCCCTTCCTTTTTAAATTCATCTCCAAACCTGATTTTTTTCGCATATTCAATCATTGGCAAGCTTTGTAAATCTGTGTATTCGATACGTACAAAATGCGGTGAACCCGTGTTCAGTATAAAGTCATTTCCTTTCTGTTGAATTGCCTCTACGTCTTTCATTTTCAGCTTCACATCCCATACATTTGCTGATTCTTTATTCAGAATTGCTTCATGCAATCCATCTATGGCATTAAACAATAAGGCATCTTTTGCTTCTTTCTGCATATGGTAAAACGCAGCAATACACCTACCGCCATTTCCACACATTGAGCTCTCATTACCATCACTATTATAGTATTTCATAAAAAAATCGGTGTTGGCGTCTTGCTGAAGCAAAATCAATCCATCAGCTCCAATGCCAAATCTCCGGTTGCATATTTTTTCAATTTGGGAATGGTCTAAGGCAAATGTTTTTTCCCAGTCTTCAATCACTACAAAGTCGTTTCCGGTTCCCTGAAATTTATAAAAGTCGAATATCATTAACTTGGTATTTAGCTTACAAAGATTGAAAAGTATATATAGTTAACAAGTAATTTAACGTAGGTTGTTGATTGCTCATATGTTTATTCAAACTTATAATACCTGTCATCTGCAATCAATGGTACTCGTTGTTGGTTGAAAAGTAGCCACATAACTTCCTTCTCTATTTCTAGTTTTATTTCATCATATGCATTTATACCAAATAGTTGCAAAGCTGACCCATTAAATCTATAGCCAGAAAATCCTATGGGTGATTGCCATAATGTCACTTCTATGGCTAGCGATGCGAGGCTACCGGGAGCCTGTTCTATTGAGTCAATACCGATTGAATCCTTATCAGCAAAAAATATTTCCTGCACGATGAATGTGGAATCAGAAAGCAACCTGTCTTTTTCTATTGGCAGGTTTTCCTGCTCGGTAAATTCAATCAATTCTTGATTAATGATGGAATCTGATTGACTATTCGAATCAGCCAACATGGGTTTGATAACTGCTTCTAAAGGTTTATTAATAAAAGGAATAGACCTATAAATACTTCTTGTACTTTTTTCATATAGTTGAAACAGTTCCTCTCTCATTTTTCGGTTATCGAAATAAAGGATGACAGAAACTGCCAATACAATAAGGGTAATAAGTAAATAAATCAAAATGGTGCTGCGGCTTTTTGCCTTAAATTCTGAGTCGTAATGGTCAATAAATTCTTTTAAATGTTCCTTACGGTGGGCTTTATATTCCTGAAATGCCTGATTAAAGTCCGGATCTTCAAGGAGTTTTGCCTCAAAATCAGTACGCTCTTTCTCTACAAGTTTTTTTCGCAAATAGCGTTCAAAATAAAACTGGTGGGATTCATGCATACTCATGGCTCACAAAAATGATGGATTTTTTTTAAGCTTTGCACTAAATTATTTTTGAAATCGTTTCATTTAATAGTTTTGGAACAAATTTTGATAATCGAATGTTAAACCTAATAAATAGCAATTTATGAAAAAGTACTTGATTTTACTTGGCGTAGCCGTAATGGGCGGACTTATAGCCACCGGCATTAATCGAATTATTGGACAAGAATCCAAACAAACTTTTGAAACAAATTATTTAAGCAAATTTACGTCTGCTACCGAACAAAGCGGCATGCCTGATTTTGTTGCAGTGTCAGAAATTGTTACTCCTACAGTTGTACATATAATAACAAAGTATGAGCCTAAACAAAAGCAAGATGCGAATGACCCGTTTGGATTTTTTTGGGGAGTTCCCCAAGGACCTCAGCAGGCATCCGGTTCAGGAGTGATTATTAGTTCTGACGGGTATATTGTCACCAACAACCACGTAGTTGAAGAAGCAAGCAAGGTAAAAGTAATATTAAACGACAAACGGGAATACGATGCTACCGTAATGGGAACCGATCCCAATACAGATCTGGCACTCATCAAAATAGATGAAAAAAACCTACCATTTTCCGTTGTGGGTAATAGTGATGACGTGAAGGTTGGGCAATGGGTGTTGGCTGTAGGCAATCCATTTAACCTTACCTCTACGGTAACAGCCGGTATTATTAGTGCTAGAGGCCGCAATTTGAATTTGTTAAAAAATCCAAACAACCCAAATTCGCAATATTCAATAGAAACATTTTTACAAACAGATGCAGCTGTGAACCCAGGAAATAGCGGAGGTGCTTTGGTGTCTGCCGATGGGAAGCTGATAGGTATCAATACGGCTATTGCTTCACAAACCGGTCAATTTGCAGGGTATTCATTTGCTGTTCCTTCAAATTTGATGAAAAAAATTGTGGATGATTTAAAAAAATATGGAAGCGTGCAACGTGGATTGTTGGGTGTTAGTATCGCTGATGTAACCGCTGAACTTGCCGATAAATATGGACTTAGAGAAGTAAAAGGAGTTTATATCATTGGTGTAAATCCAGGTAGCTCTGCCGAAGATGGTGGCCTAAAAGCAAATGATGTACTCATTAAAATTGATGGCATGAACGTAAACAGTGTTCCAGAACTACAGGAACAAATTGGCAAAAGAAGCCCTGGTGACAAAGTGAAAGTAACTTACTTAAGAGACGGAAAAGAAAGAGAAGCAGTTGTGGTACTCAAAACCAGAGATGGCAAAACCACTGTTTCAACCGATGAGCGCAAAGAAACAAACAAATCCTTAGGTGCAGAATTTGAAAGCATCACCCGTGATGAACGTTTGAATCTTAAGATAGCAGGTGGTGTTAGGGTTGTAAAAATTGATGAGAAGAGTATTCTTAAAAAATCGGGTATGCCAATTGGATTTATTATTACCCATGTAGACAAAAAGCCTATTAGTACGGTTGCAGATGCAAAACTGGCACTAGACGGCAAAAAAGGCGGCACGTTGATCGAAGGCCTTAACCCGGATGGAAGCAAAGGCTATTACGGGTTTGGAATAGATTAATGTAATCACATACATAAAAAAAATCCCCCGAAGTGATGATGCCTCGGGGGATTTTTTATGCTTCTTCTACAAATGGGTTGTCATGATCTGCTTCTAATTGTATTTCAGGTGAATTTAATTTGCCTTTAGCAAAATCTTTGGCAAAATCCATAAATACTTTATAGGCAGGAGTAAATGAAAATCGCTTCTCACTATTGCTCTTATCTATAATATTTCTGCGGTGCAATGTTCCCAAAAACTGCCTTCGAGCTTCGCTATTTTTCAATTGATTATTGTTCTGTATTAAATCAATATATGATGAATTATCAAGCAATTGATCGATATGATCAAATTCAAATTCGGCATATTGTATTACTTCCAGAAAGTTCTTACCCTCTTTGTCAAGCTCATAAGATAGCAAAGCTATAAATATACAAATATCCCGACTTAGCATTTCCATTGTTTCGTCACTTATAAGGTATGCGTAGTCTGATTTTACATCTATATGAAAATCGAAAGTTTGTTTGAAAAAAGTATTATAAAAAACAGCACTGTTCTTTAACTCTACAAATTTCGGGTCGGTAGCTAATATGAATTTGCCATCAAGTAAATCGGCAACTATTTCTTTGTGGTATCTAGGAAAGTCCATGTTGTTTGATATTAATTTTTGGTAGTCGTAAGTTCATTTCAGATGTACTAATCATTTGCCTTTCGGCATCTGAATCAAATTCTAATTCTAGAGAATCTTCAAAAAGCAATGAAGTAAGCGAAAAGAATTTCTCCGTTTCAATTTTGTCGTATTCATTTCTTAATGTATTTCCCGCCCATTCAAAAAAGTTACTTACTGGTAACTCTTTCGTGAGCTTTTCCAAATAAACATTTTTGTTAAAAATCCATTTATCACCCACGCTTAGTTGTGGATCATCAAGATATATTTCTGTATTCTGTTGGTATTCGTTCACATATTCCAAAGCGTTAAAATACATGCTATCGTTAAATGGATACATGCGCAAAGATTTTGGGATAAATGGCACTTGTGATTTGTAAGGTTTCTTCAAAAATTCTATCCAGCCTGTAAGTATAAGAGATTCGCTGCGAATACGTTCTATTAATGGCAATAACTCATTTGTAAGTATCTTTGACTGGCGCAATAAATCATCATTGGTTTGAATCAGAAATGTATACAATTTTTCAAATTGCTGTCTGGCAAGCTCGTCATCAAAATTGAGTCTACGTACATTTACATACTGCGAAATATCAAATAACCTGTTGGTTATTGACTGCGAATGACCAACATCCAAAATGGTATTTAGCGGAGTTATATAGTAGTCAATCCAAAAGCTTGCTTTACGCACTTTTTCGCGGTAGTCAATTTTTTCTACATTCGATTTTAGCTCTTTGGTTTCACTAATTAGTCTTATCGTATTCTTTTCAACTGCTTCAGTAAATTCACGTATTTCATTGTGCAAATCGCTAATACGTTGTAATAAGATAATGCGATCTTTACCAATTCCTTCTTTTATTTTTTTAAATAAGTTCCCAATTGAGTGCTCATATTTTTCGATGGTTTCGGGCAATAAAGGCTTAAACTCACTTAATATAAACTCTAATAATTTAAAATAAACCGGACGAATTTCATAGTCATTTAAAACCTGTTTGAAAAATTTGTATTCAATGAGTTTTGATAAAATATTACTATCGTTTTCAGAAAGCAATTCATTCAATAATTCAGATTTAACTATTCCGTCTTTTGTTTGAATCTCAAACAATTCTTTGATAATATCAAAGTTGTTTGATAGGAAATTTAGTATTGTCTTTGGTTCTGCTCTCATTTTAAAGATTAAATAAAAGGCTTTGCTGCTCTAAAAATCGATTTTCTTTTTGCAAAATAGTTCGAATATCAACAACTTCTTTCTCTGTTGATTGCATCACTAATGATGAAGGAGTTTGTTTTTCTGGCAACTCAGAAGAATATTTTTGATATAATTCATCAAAGTTTTCAGGTATAAATAAATGAGTGTTTTGAAACTGATTTTTAATGATTAAATACTCATTTAGCCCAATATAATCGTAGTCGGAAAATACAAGTATTTCATTTGTGTTTAATAATTTCACATCACCCTTTCCAACTCGCCCATATTTATGAATATACAAATAGTCGTGACCTAAAAGCTTTTCAGCCACTAGAAAGACATCTTTATTTTCTACAAAACAAATTCTATTAAATTCAATTTCAGGGGCAATAAATGCGCTAATTCCAAACTTTCTTGTTGGAGCTTCTAAATCAAAATATTCTCCATTTAATTTTATATTATTGAACCCTTTAATAAACAAAACGGGTTTCTCTTTATAACCAGATGCTTTACTATTTCTAAACATTGCAACCGATTCGTTTTTATTATTAACTGATTCTAGTTGGTTCGGAAATGTAGTATTAAAAAACTTTTCAATAACGAATCTTTTATTAGGATTTATTTTAAAAACACTGCCTCGACCAATTTTTTCTGAAATTATAGCACCATGATTCATGCCATTATGAAATGCAACAAATTCTGGCGAATTAATCACAACTTTAGGAACAGCTGAACGCAAAACTTCTCCTCGTTCTAAAAATTGCTTCCAGAATGAATATTTTGTTGGATTAGACATTTATACTTCCAGTTTTAAACTTCTATCAAGTACCTCGCCATAAGCAGCATTGGTTTTTTCGTTGATATTAATTTTCCCGGAATTACGGAAAATGAAGTAATATTTTCCAAACCCAGGAACCGCATCAGGTGCAGCAAAAATTGGAATAAAAAAATGCTCCTTGCAAAAACGCACCAACTCCGGTCTGTTTTGTTTATCAATAGTGGCAACCTCATCAATAAACAAGGCAATTCTATTTTCGTGATCGGCAAGGGCTAGCCTGTTAATAATGTTCATGACAATTACCAAGCGTATCATTTTATCTGTTCCATCACTTTCAATTTGCTGACCTAAATCTACTTGCTTAGTGCTGCCTTTGCGGCTAAGGTGTAAGGTAATATCAAACAAGTCATCAAATTCAATTTTTTGACCATTTTCTAAATAATGGTCAAGCACTTTTAGGTTTTCACTGTTGTCAAATTCAAACATCAACTGCCCACTTATTTGCTGTATTTGTGAGATTTTACGAACCTCATCCACTAAACGCTTGTTATCTATTAATTCAATGGTGAGTGATTCAATATCCGAAATGCGGGTTTGCGATAGCTTAGTATTAAACTTATTGTAAATAAATTCTTTAAACTCTTCGTAACGTTTAAGTAAAGTATAGGCCGGTGTTGCAAATTGAGCTGATATACTTTCTAGTAAAGATTGTACACTGCGTTCTTTATCTTCAATAAGCGCAACTTCCTCCTCAACGTATTTTATAAAATCAATTTCATCGGCAAACGTGCTTTGTAATTTATCACGTAATTTTTCAAACAAATGGTCTTTACTTGACTTAATGGTGATGCGATCTTGCCAATTGAGTTTTATTTTATTAAACAACTGATCCAAACTTTCGTTGGTCTCGAACTCTTCTCCAGTTAAGCCCAATTCATCAATCTCACGTTTCATTTCGATAAGTTTATTGATGCGTTCTTGACGTTTTTGTTTTTCTTCTAATAAATCACGAAGGTCATTGCTTTTCTTGGCTATAGTTTTGGTGATTGACTTTTGCTCTACTTCATATTTTTCCTTTTGAACCATTAACTCATTTACATCGGCTTTAAGTTTTTCTAATGCTTTAACAAGTGCTGGTTTAGCTTTTATGCGAACAAGTTTAATTTTAATTCCATCAATAGAAATTTGTAAATCGTGTAATGTTGAAGTCGATTTTTCTAAGTCTTTCACCACTTTCAATAAGTCATCTTGTTGTTTTTTCTCTTCCTTTAATGAAACCAACTCAGCTTTTAGTTCGTCTACATTTTTAAAATCTTTGATAGTAATATTCTTCGAAATATCAATTTGTCCATCAAAAATGGTAAGCGTTTGACTTATTTTGTGAATTTGTTTTTGCATTTGTTCGCTAGGCAAACTACTTACCTGCTCGCTTAAAATGGAGTTTAAGAGCTTACGATTTTCTACTGACCCCGAAATTTTATTGATAAGCAAGTTGCTGTAATTTTTTACTTGCATATCAACAAGCATAATCTGATTATCAAGTTGTGCAATTTTATGTTCAACTTGCTGACTACTCAATTTTTGCAACTCGGCCATTGTGATGCGGCTTTCAATTTCTTTGCGTTGCTGGTCAAAATTCGCTAGTTGCTGATTTAAGATATTTACCGGCTCAAACGAATCAATCTCTTTAATATCTTGCTCCTTTTCAAAAACTAATCGTGTTTTGTTATTTATATCTGCTTCCTTGCCACCAATTTTTCTATCTAGTTCGGTTTTTTGTGGTGTAAGCTCCTCGTTTACTTCTGTATTTAATTTACCGATGGCTTTATCTTTATCATGCAATTGAACCTGTAATTCGGGCAAGGCTGCATTATAGTTTTTGTTAAAACCAAAAAATAATTCACTTATAATTTTAGCTTTAGCTTTGTACTGGCTCACTAATTCCCTAAACTCGTCAAATTCATTTTTTACCGATTTTAAATTACGTATTTCATTGTTTACCCGCTTTAAATCATTAATGTCTTTCTTGTTTTTTTGCGAAAAATTTATGGATTCGTTTTCCCTGTTGTCTGCAATAATAAGAGCCTCTTTCAGGTTTTTGTTGGTGATGAGTTTGGTATTGATAAGGTAGCGGTAAATGCGCGAAAAATTATTGCTTATACCTTCGCTGCGAACACTGTCGTCAAGCCACACTACTGCATTATTGCGTTTGCCTCTTTGGTATACGAATTGAAAAACTTCGCGTTTATCTTTAAACTGTTCCAATGCCAAACCTGAAGATGCAATTTTTTCTTTTACCTCATCAAATTTTAAGAGGCGCTTATCTTCATCTACAAAATATTCTTCTTTGTATTCGCTTTCAAATCGGTAATACTCCAGGTTACTTTCATTATCGCGTTTTACAATAATGGAATAGTATGATTTTTTAAATACCTCAAAAACAATAAAACTCTGGTTGGCATTGGGGAAATAGTGGTGAATTGTTTCCTTATCACCCTTACGATTACCACTAAACGACATTTTTTGTCCATCAATAATAAACAAAAAATTAAGGGCATATATGAGGGTACTTTTACCGATGTTATTGGGCCCAACTAGTTGCAAAGAATCACAGTCGTTTAACCTAATTTCCGCTTTGCCGTACACCTTGGAATTCAGTACAATAAGTCTTGTTAGCATAACTTGTCAATTGTATATCTAATGAGCAAGATATGCGATAAATACGGGCAGTTATGCCCACTTTTTGCACAACATAAATGGTTGATTTTGGGGTTGTTTTATCCCAAAAAACAATTTGAGTTGAATTAGGCAAATGCTGTCATGTAAATGCAAACGGTACTAGACCGTTTGGTGCAATTTTTGGGAATGCTCAAAAATCAATTGAAGTGTGGTTGGATGTGGTGCCAATGATGCGTCATCCAGTTGTTGAATGACTTCCTCCGTTTCTTGACAAACTGCTGCAAAATCATCATCATGAAGCATTTCATTTAGTATGGATGCAGTTTCTTCGGATGTTGTTTCATTGTAACGGAGGCGGATGTAATCGAGATCGGTGTAGTTTTTTTGCATATGTATTTGATTTATACTACAACAAAACGTGCCTGCAATACTTTTTATTGCAGGCACACCTAAAATGAATAACTACTTAATTTATTATAATCTTTATATCAGCGCGTTGCGATTTTCATTTGCTGTTTATCCATCATTCTTCGAAGGTTGGTGAGGGCATATCGCATTCGACCTAAAGCTGTATTAATGCTCACTCCTGTTGCATCAGCAATTTCCTTAAAACTCATATTTCCCCAATGCCTCATAATAAGTACCTGACGCTGCTCTTCAGGAAGCAACCGAATCAAATCGCGCACATTTTGTTCACTTTGGTGGCGAATTATGGCATCTTCTTTCGGTTCTTCGGCAATGGAAAGGTAGCTGAACAAATCATTTCCGGCAGTGTCCGTAATGGTAACATCACGCTTCATTTTGCGTATGTAGTCAATGCACAAATTGCGGGCAACCCTGGCAGCCCATGGCAAAAACTTGCCTTCTTCATTGTAGTTACCATTTTTAAGGGTGTGGATGATTTTAATGAATGTTTCCTGAAAAATGTCATCAGCAAGATTTCGGTCTCGGATGAGCATGTAGATTGCAGTGTAAATACTACGCTGGTGACGTTTAACAAGTGTTTCTAAACTTGCTTCGTTTCCATTAACATAATTGCGGATCAACTCTTGATCACTAATTGTCTGAACGTTCATAATAGCAGATGATTAAAGGTTAATTGAACGGGTATGAATTAGTGTAGAGTTTTAACTATAGGCGTTTTCTGCTATTGATTAATTATTTTTAGTAATTCAAAACTAAGTTAATTTTCCAATAAAGCAATAGGAAAATGTAAAAACTTTGTGACTCATCCTCTATTATTTTTTTTTACACCATATATATATCATCTTGAATCAAACTTAATCTTCTTGAATTTTGTTCATATTCGCACACCATGACTTCTTCCAGTAAATCAAATATCATCATCAAAGGTGCACGATTGCACAACCTAAAAAATATAGATGTAGAAATACCCAGAAATAAATTAACCGTTGTTACAGGTGTTTCGGGTTCCGGAAAATCGTCATTGGTTTTCGATACCTTGTATGCCGAAGGCCAAAGGCGATATGTAGAAAGTCTGTCAGCCTATGCTCGTCAATTTTTAGGAAAAATGAACAAGCCGGAGGTTGATTATATTCATGGCATATCTCCGGCAATTGCCATTGAGCAAAAGGTAAACACACGAAATCCACGTTCAACCGTAGCAACTTCTACAGAAATATATGATTACCTCAAATTATTGTTTGCGCGTGTGGGTGTTACGTTCTCCCCTGCAAGTGGCAAAGAAGTAAAGCGAGACACCGTAGGAAGTATTGTGGATTTTATTCATCAGCACCCAGATGACACCAAAATGTATTTGTTGGTGTCTTTGGGAGCGCACAATAAAGAACTAAAGAAAAAACTAGAAACCTATTTGCAAAATGGATTTAGCAGGGTGATGCAAAAAGAAGAAGTATTTGAAATTGAAACCTTACTCTCACAAAAAAGTATTGGCAACAATCAACTCTATTTACTCATAGATAGATTTGCAGTGCAACACGATGACGAAGACAATAACAATCGAATAGCTGATAGTGTGCAAACTGCCTTGTATGAAGGTCACGGAGAATGTGACTTACATATATTTTTAACAGATGGTACAATTAGTAAGCATCATTTCAACAACCGATTTGAGCTAGATGGAATAACCTTTGAAGAACCAAGTCTGAATTTTTTTAGCTTTAATAACCCATATGGTGCGTGCAAAACCTGTGAAGGATTCGGACAAATTATTGGGATTGATGAAGACCTGGTTATACCTGACAGAAATAAGAGTATATATGAAGATGCCATAGTTCCCTGGAAAGGGGAGAAAATGAGTGAATGGAAAACCTATTTTATCAAAAACTCCGCAAAAATTAAGTTCCCCATTCATAAGCCTTACCATGAATTAAGTACAGAACAGAAAGACTATCTGTGGCGAGGCGACTTGGGTTGGGAAGGAATAGACGGCTATTTTAAAGACCTCGAAAGGCAAACCTATAAAATACAATACCGAGTGATGCTTGCCCGATACAGAGGCAAAACAACTTGCCCTGACTGCAAAGGAACCCGCTTGAGAAAAGATACTGCATACGTAAAACTGATAGACCTTCACAGCAAAAAGAAAGAGCAATACAAAACATTAAGTGAAATATTGTTGATGAGTATTGATGATGCGGTTAGCTATTTTGATCAATTAAAACTAAGCGAACACCAAGAAAAAATTGCCAAAAGAATTCTTATTGAAATCAATTCACGCTTGCATTTAATTCAAAAAGTAGGATTAGGATACTTGTCGCTAAATCGATTATCCAACACCTTATCTGGTGGTGAGTCGCAGCGAATTAATTTGGCCACATCCTTAGGAAGCAGCTTAGTTGGCTCTTTATACATTTTAGATGAACCCAGTATTGGCTTGCATTCAAAAGATACAGAAAAACTGATCGAAGTACTTCTAAATCTTAGGAATATTGGCAATACAGTAGTAGTAGTTGAACATGACGAAGACATTATGCGACAAGCAGACCATATTATTGATATAGGCCCATTTGCAGGCGTGCATGGTGGCGATGTAACCGCTGTTGGAAACCTCAAATCCATCTTGTCAAATAAAAACAGTTTAACCGGACAATACCTTTCAGGCAAACTTGAAGTTCCCATTCCTGCAAAACGAAGAGTTAGCAATGACCATATCAAACTCATTGGTGCACGTCAAAATAATTTAAAAGGAATTGATGTAAGTTTCCCATTACATACCATCACCGCAGTAACCGGTGTTTCGGGCAGTGGTAAGACCACCTTAATAAAAGGTGTACTGTATCCTGCTTTGTTAAAAGCAATTGGACAATATGCCGGAGAAAAAACCGGAGCATTTGATCGGCTTGAAGGCAATTATAAAAGTTTGGGAATGATTGAAATGGTGGACCAAAATCCCATTGGTAAATCTTCCCGATCCAATCCAATAACCTATATCAAAGCTTATGATGGAATAAGGGATTTATTTGCATCGCAACCGCTTTCCAAAAACAGGGGATATAAACCGCAGCACTTTTCATTTAATGTGGATGGTGGTCGATGCGAAACATGTCAGGGTGAAGGGGAAGTGACGATTGAAATGCAGTTTATGGCCGATATCCATTTGCCTTGTGAAAGTTGTAATGGAAAGCGATTTAAAGAAGAGGTAATAGACGTTACTTTGAAAAACAAATCAATTGCTGATGTGCTGGCAATGACCGTGGATGAGGCACTGGAATTTTTTGAACAAGAAAAAACCATATACAACAAAATAAAACCTTTACAAGATGTGGGATTGGGTTATGTGCAACTTGGACAATCATCTAATACCCTATCAGGAGGTGAAGCACAGCGTGTGAAACTGGCATCCTTTTTAGGAAAAGGAAAAAGTGCCGAGAAGATTTTATTCATCTTTGATGAGCCAACTACAGGACTACATTTTCACGATATCACCAAACTAATTAAATCATTTAATTCCCTTGTAGACCAAGGACATTCGATTATTGTGATTGAACACAATATGGAAATTGTCAAAAACGCAGATTATGTAATTGATCTTGGACCGATGGCGGGGATAAACGGGGGCAAGTTGGTATTTGCAGGAACACCCGAGGAAATGCTGAAGTGCAAGCAAAGTGTTACAGCAAAATACTTGAAGCTAAAATAATTAGCTGACATTGAGTTGGGCTAAATGTCAGCTAATCTTCATTTAAAATTGATTAAGATGCCAATTCCTGTACTACTGCAATCACAATTAATGCTGTAATGGCAAGTACAGCGAAGGAAACAACAACCAATTCCTGTTTTTTTACTCCAGCTTTCATAACATGTGTAAATTAAAGGTTGATAATTAGCAAACACTAGGCTTGCAATAAATTTAATGTTACAAATTTCAACTAATATTACAGTGCCTTGCTACCTACATATCCACACTTTACCGCACAGCTGTTGAAGAATGAGCATATTTCTATCCACAATCAGTCCAATGTGAAATTTAAATGTTTTCTTAAAATTTATCAGGAATCGCTGTGCAGCCGGTTATTCTGCATTATTATTGTAGAGACAAACGATTATGAAGAAACTACTGCTTTATTTCACACTATGCACTATTGTGCTACAGGCAAACGCCTATCAAATTACCATCAAAATTAACGGTTCCCGAAATCAGAAATATTTTATGGGTTACTACTATGGCGATAAACAATTTATAAGGGACAGCGCTACTACCGATGCCAACGGTAAAATGGTTTTCAAAGGTAAAGACATCTTAGAGGGGGGTATTTATTTGTTGGCTTCAGAAAAAAAAGAACTGCTATTTGATTTTGTTGTAACAGAGCAAGAA
>CAYSBE010000041.1:0-20700 GCA_964429245.1 uncultured Bifidobacteriaceae bacterium
TGGTAACCAATATTTACTAACATTGCCGCGGATGTAATGGTTTCTCTTTTTTTGGTTTCAACTGTAGTATAATAACCTAAAGCGGGATTGTAAACATAGGAATATGATACATCGTCTATTTTAAATGAACCAAAAACAACCTCGGGTTTTACATAAAAGCCTTTTAACCTATGTGTGTAGCGCATTTTTCGCATATACATATCTGGCGTGCTGATAAATTTCACTCCGGTTCTCAGCATGATACCGGTTGGATTGGTTCCTTCAACGTCTACACCCAATCCAACTAAATTTGCACCGATTTCGAAAGACCTACCGGGTCTTAAACTTCGCTCATAGCTAATTGCAGTGGCTCCGGTTAAAGGCGACAACAAACGAATTTTAAAATTATTTGCCTTTTGATGGGAGAAATTTTCCGGGTTTTTTAAATCTTGATCTAAGGTAGTAAACGAATACACATCCCCTGATTGTAAAATTATTTTCTCCACCCTATCCTTAAGGATAACATTGATAAAATCATTTTCTGTTGCAGGCCAGATTTTGTACTTTATCTCATCTATGCCTACTTCTAAAATTTTTACTTTTATGGGCTCTCTTTGGCCACGCAAGTACATTTTATCTTGTGCAGAACTGTTTAACACACCCAATGCTAAACAGATAAAAATAAAGATGATACGTTTCATGTGTTTTATATTTAAAGCAATTTATAATAATAATTTATATTTCAAAAGAATTGTATAGTGATAAGTATCGTGCCAAAAAATGAGGGGACAATTATTTCCCCTCATGTTATGCAAGTATAAATAATTACTTATTTCTCCATATTGGTAAGTCGATAAAGAATTCCGATCGACATGACTTGTGAATACTGTATATCTTCATCTTGATCGAAATCATACAAGAGTGCTGTTGTGAAATTTACAGTGATGAAACGATTAACCTTTGCTACAATACTTCCATCAAAACGACTCACTATTCCCGTGTGATCAATTCTTTCATAATCCATGATTCCTTGGTAACGAAGTTTCAGAATTAAATTTTTCATGATTTCTTTATCGAAATTTACAACCAATTGACCTACAAATTGGTTGCGTATGTTTTCGCCTCGCTGCACTCCGTAAAGTAAGTTATACTTTTCTTCTGAGGGATTGTATTTGTCATATAATTCTTGATCTAATACAATAGTTTGACGCAAACCGATCAACCCAAATTGCGCTGAAAAATAAGCTGTAGGCTTATATTCAAGACCCAACGCTTCGGTTAAGTATGCAGGAGAAAAAATTCCAGAAATTCTACGTTGAGCTATACTACCGGTATCAAAATATTCAAACCCGGCATCAAATTGAGAAATAAAATTTGCTGATGCAAACAAATTCCAATGCTTACTAATGTCATGACCGAATTTAGAATTTAAAAAAATACGGTCTGCATTTTTCTTTAATCCTTCGCCCTGTAGTCTGGTATTTCCATATTGCAATTGTAAATCGTTTTCAAAAGTTGTTTTCTCTTTTTTGTAATTTGCTTTTGCATTTAAAAAGCCGGTTGCAGCAGAAGAGTTTACACCTCCTGCTTTCCAGTTGTCACTAAAACTTGATTGGTTTAGGTTAACACCCAATTGCAAATCATGTTGCCAAGGTCCAATCGGCTTTGGAGCTTGGTCTTCGGTTTGTGCATTTGAATACAGCGCTACAAGAATGAGCGAAGCTGTAATGGTTTTTTTCATATGTATTGTTTTATTGGTTTTCTTTTGCGGATGTAAATATTTCCTGTAGTACAGCAATCACTTGATCAATTTCTTGTTTTGTGTTTTGTTTCCCAAATGAAAATCGAACAGCAGCTCTTGCGGGATCTGTACCCAATGCTGATAGCACATGTGAACCCACATCTGAGCCGGAAGAACAAGCACTGCCACCCGACACTGAAATGCCTGCAATGTCAAGTTTGAATAACAACATTTCATTTACTTTATGTGGAGGAAACGATGCATTCAGAACGGTGTACGAAGAATATCCAATGTAATCACCATTAAATGTAATTCCCGGAATGGTTTCTTTGAGTCTATTACTCATGTATGTTTTTAACTCCCCAATATGCTTATGCTCCTCTTCGAGATTGGAGTAGCTAAGCTCGAGGGCTTTAGCCAACCCAACGATGCCATACACATTTTCGGTGCCGCCACGCATGTTGCGCTCTTGAGCGCCACCGGTAATGTAGGGGGAAATTTTATTTTTAGCATTGATGTAAATAAAGCCAACACCTTTGGGTCCGTTAAATTTATGTGCTCCGGCTGCTAAAAAATCAATATTCAGCTTGCTTAAATCAAATGTAAAATGTCCGATGGTTTGCACCGTATCGGTATGGAATAAGGCATTGTATTGCTTGCATAAATTACCCACCACGTCAAGGTCAATCATATTGCCAATTTCATTATTGGCATGCATCAATGAAACCAATGCATGGTCATAATCTTTGAGCAACTGCTCAAAATGTTGCAAATCTATATGTCCGTTAGGACGTAAGTTTACAAAATGTAGGTTTACTTTGCCTTGCTTGTGCAATTCTTCAGCTGTATGCAACACGGCATGGTGCTCGATGGCTGATGTGATGATATTTTTTACACCAAGCACTTCTACCGACATGCGTAAAGCCATATTATCAGCTTCTGTTCCACCGGAAGTAAATATAATTTCACCTGGAGTGCAGCCAAGTAATTTTGCTACAATTCTTCGTGCTTCTTCAATTTTTGTGCGCGTCACTCTTCCATGAGCATGTATGGATGAGGGATTTCCAAAATCTTCATTCAACATGTGACGCATAACCTCTGCAACTTCCTTTGCAAGCGGAGTTGTGGCTGCATTGTCAAGATAAATTCTACTTGTTAGTTCCATTTTTCATTCTATTTCCAATTGAGATGTAGCCAATAAGTTTATAAAGCAATTTGGCCATGGTAAATTCAGTGAGTATATCCCCTTTGCGGGGTGCAATTTCTACAATATCAAATCCAACGATTTCAGACGTTTCTGCTACACGCTTCAAAAATTGGCAGGTCTCATTCCAAAGCATTCCGTTTGGCTCAGCTGTTCCTACTGCCGGTACAATAGAAGGGTCAAAACCATCTGCATCAATGGTGATGTAAACCTTTTTACCTAAAGTTTTCAATGCTTCATCAGCCCAATTTGGATTGTTGCGCACCTGATGCGCATAAAAGGTGTGAATGTTCGGGGCTGATTTAATGAGTTCAGCTTCTTCTATGCATTGCGCCCGAATTCCAATTTGGGTAATAGGTATGCCTGCATCGTGCAAACGTTTCATCACACTGGCATGTGAGTATGGATTTCCTTGATAAGCCTCCCGCAAATCTGAATGGGCATCAATTTGTAACAAACACAATTCCGGATGAACCTCTTTAACCGCCATTATTGTGCCGTAAGTGATGGTGTGTTCGGCTCCTAATGTTACCGGAAACTTCTTATCAGCCAATAATTTACAGGTTTCTTTTACGATTAATTTGATGGCATCAGCATCCACTTTCTTTTTAAAGTTCATGGGTTCGAGGGTGCAAATACCTCCAACCTTTTTGTAGGTTTCTTGGTCCAACTCTTCATCATAAAACTCTACATAATGAGAGGCATCAATAATGGCTTTAGGACCTTTATGTGAGCCACTAAGATAAGACGAAGTATATTCGTACGGGGCTGATTGGATGACAAATGTAGCGTTGCTGTAGTTACAAAGCTCGTCTTCGGTAATACCGAGAAAGTTTTTCTTATGGTTATAGTACTTCATAATATGGGGCAAATATATGCTTGCCACTCAATTTCCCATAAGTGATATTTTATATCACTACCTTGTAGGCTAATTGAAAAAGCGCATATTTGCAGGTCGTGAAAAATACATATTTCCTTATAGCTTTAATTTTACTAATTATGTATGGTTGTGCTTCGCAAAAAAGTCAGGTTGTGGCGCTGCAACAACACATAGACGGGATGCGTGCCGACAGCCTATTGATGGAAAAACGAATTGCAAAGTTAAAAGAAGAAAACGCCTACTTATCAGATAATTGTGCCTCGATAGAACAAGCATACATCAACAGATTGAAAGAGCAGGAAGACTCATTAACTTTCCGCAAAAAAGAGATTAGTGAAAGGGAAGCACAAATTGCAGATATGCAATCTCGAGACGAACAGCAACGGGAAGCATTTCACAAATTATCACGTGCGGTTTTTGCCAGTTTCCAAGTATTGGCCTTGCCACCTGATAAAATTAGCATGTACAATGGTTGTAGTTTTTTTGTGGTTGAAATTGCTGAACGTGCGCTTTTTCAGCAAGGAACCACAAAAGTTGAAAGTTCCTTAAATGCAGTAAACAAACAGGTTGCAGAGGTACTTAATAAACATGCTGATATTTCATTGCAAATTGTATCCATCACGGATTCAACAACTTTAATAAAAGAAAAGCATGACGATATGTGGATTTGGAATGCACAACGTGCACAAGTCATCAACAAATCGTTGATGAAAGAATATGGCATTGCTGCCAATAGGTTATTCATTTCTGCTCAAGTTCCTAAGATTTCACCCGGAATACAACAACTGCAAACGCCTAATAAAATCAGGTTTATTTTTCAATCGGCATTGCTGCCATGTGTGCATTAAAAAATAGATACAGGAACGGGAAACTCACCATCTACATCCGTTAATACTTCAGGAAAAGTAGTTGTCACCAAAATGGTATGTTCAAATTGAGCCGATAGTTTTCCATCAATTGTACGTGCAGTCCAACCGTCTTTCTTATCTACTTTGGCCCTGGCTTTTCCTGCGTTTATCATGGGCTCAATGGTAAATGTCATTCCTGGCTTGAGTTCCGGGCCTCTTCCTTTTTCATCAATGTGGCATATTTCGGGTTCTTCATGAAACTTAAGCCCGATGCCATGACCGCAAAACTCATAAACGGTACTGTAACCAAATGAAGTGGCATATTTATTAATATGATAACCGATATCGCCAACCTTATTTCCTGCAATGCTTTGTGCAATACCTATTCTTAAACACTCTTTGGTTACTTCCACCAGTTTTTTTGCATGTTCGGTTATTTCGCCTACGGCAAATGTCTTGCTTGTATCTCCATAAAACCCTTTTAAGATTGTGGTTACATCTACATTCACAATATCCCCTTCACGCAATTCGTAACTTCCGGGAATACCATGACAAATGACCTCATTTACCGAAATACAAGACTCCTTGGGATAACCGTGATAGCCAAGAGTGGCAGCTTTTGCATGGTTATCGCGAATAAAATCGGCACATATTTTGTTTAAAAATTCAGTTGTAACACCCGGCTTGATAAATGGTTCCACGACCTTTAAAGTTTGGCCTGCCAACTTGGAGCTAAGCCTGATGCCTTCTATCTGCTCAGGAGTTTTGATAATAATATTTGATTTGGTATCTCTAAACGCCACGTATATCTGTTATTAATTTAATTCAAGTAAAATCTGATTCTTGTCAACTGCTGTTTTTTCTGCAACATGTATTTTCTTTATGCTTCCATCCGTATGCGATTTGAGGATATTCTCCATTTTCATTGCTTCTAGTACCAGCAATCCTTCCCCTTTTTTAACTGCTTGTCCTTCGCTTACCAAAATTCTTAATACCAATCCGGGCATGGGAGCTTTTACATCATTGTTTTTTACTGCCATGGCTTTATCCAATCCCATGCTTTTGAGCAATGCATCCATTTCAGATTCTACCGCAACCTTTTTTCGTTTGCCATTAATAACCAAATCAAGTTGCTTGCCGTTTTCGTCTTTCGATAACAATTCTATTTCAAACGACTTATTGTTTAATAACACATGAAAACGATTTTCGCTTGTTTTCACAATATCAGTCTGTTGTGCCAGGCCATTTACCTCCCATTTACCATTTTTTTGTTGCACCTTTACCGAAAGACTATCGTTTAATTTTATGGTATACATATGTTGCTAACGATTTTTTTAATTTATTGCGTGCAAAACAACACGAAATAATCGGCATTACCAATCTGTTATATGACCTTTAAATTTATGCGTATATTCCTCTTCCTATTAACCATTACAGGAGCTTTGGCTTGCAGTTCGGGTAAAAAAAACGTATCAAAGAATATGACCGAAGTCACCATTTCAGCTCCTGCCAAAGCGGGAATCGTACAAAAAAGTCCTCAACTTCCGGCTGCACCCTTAGATGTAAAAATGAAGCATATTGAATTGCATGTGTCATTTGATTATGCCACCCAACGTGTATTTGGAAAAGCTTTGCTCACCATTGAACCTCATTTTTACACAACAAATACGGTGGAATTGGATGCAAGAAAATTTGTGATAAATAGAGTAGCTCAAGTTAATGGCTCAGATACAATTCCATTAAAATATACGTACGACTCTGCAAAAATAGTTATAGCGCTAAACAAGACCTTTACAAAAGGAGAATATGCCACTTTATTTATTGACTACATTGCTCATCCAAACAGAATAACCGAAAAAGGAAATCAGGCCATTAGCGATAGCAAAGGATTATATTTCATCAACCCTTTAAAAAATATACCCAACAAACCTCGACAAATATGGACACAAGGCGAGCCGGAATGCAATTCGGGTTGGTTTCCGATTATTGATAAGCCTAACCAAAAAATTACCCAAGATATTTACATAACCGTTGAAAACAGCGAAACAACCCTATCAAACGGGGAACTAATTTGGAGTAAACAAAATAATAACGGTACCCGCACCGACTATTGGAAACAAAGTTTGCCACATGCTCCCTACCTAGTCATGCTTGCCGTGGGAGAATTTTATATAACAAAAGATTTTTGGCGTGACAATGTGGAGGTGAACTACTATTTAGAAAAAGAATACCACCCATATGCAGAATTAATATTTGGAAAAACACCCAAAATGATGGAATGCTTTTCAAAGAGATTGGGAGTTGATTATCCCTGGGAAAAATATAGCCAGGTGGTGGTTAGGGATTTTGTGAGTGGTGCAATGGAAAACACCACGGCTGTTATACATTATGATGCCGTGCAGCATACGTATCGAGAACATCTTGACAATACACATGAAGATATCATTGCGCATGAATTGTTTCATCATTGGTTTGGTGATTTGGTTACTTGCGAATCTTGGAATAATATTTCGCTAAACGAATCCTTTGCTACATATGGCGAATATTTGTGGAATGAATGGGAATATGGCAGAGATATGGCTGACTACGAATTTTCGGGCAACCTTGACGCCTATTTGTTTCAGCGAAAGAAGCACGATGTCTCATTATTCAGACCGCATTTCAAATCCCCAAATGATGTATTTGATGTAGTGAGCTACCAAAAAGGAGGATTGATACTTCACATGCTGAGGTATACGGTTGGCGAGGAAGCTTTTTTTACCATCCTGAAAAATTACCTTAACAAATACCGTTTTGGAACAGCTGAAATACATGATTTAAGGTTGGTTGCAGAAGAGGTAACCGGACGCGACCTAAATTGGTTTTTCAATCAGTGGTATTTTAACACCGGCCATCCTGATTTAGTAGTAACACAAAATATTTCTGAAGATAAAAAAACAATTACTTTATATGTGGAGCAAAAACAAGATACAGTATTACATGGTATATTTACACTGCCTTTATCAATTGAGCTATACACATCTGCCGGACTTAAGCGAAAAAATATACAAATTGACAAAGCTAAACAAGCTTTCACCATCGTATCGAACGAGCAAATTTATAACAGTATTTTTGATGCCGATAAAATATTACCTGCAAACATTGAAGAAACCAAGCCATTTGATATGTGGTACCATCAAGCCAACTATGCTTCCTTATTGGTAAATCGAGAAATTGCACTTGAACAACTGAATAACAATATTTCAGCTGATACTTCGGAGAAAATGATGGACTTAACTTTAATAAGATTACTCAGCGATACATTTTATTTGAATAGGCAAATTGCATTGAATGAAATCACTGACCTTACCATTCGTCCATCTGGAAATGTGCTGGAACTTACAGAAAAGTTGGCTCAAACTGATTGGAATGCATACAACCGTTCATTAGCCATTGACATATTGGGTACTTATATTGAAAAAAAATATGAGACTACTTTCCGCAACGGTTTAAATGATTCATCCTATCGGGTGATGGCGAAGTCGCTTTCCTATTTATACGTTCTCGATTCTACAAGTGCTTTGATGTTTGCCCAAGCAAATGAATCCAATAACAACAGTGCAGTAGTTAGATCTTTGGCTGATCTCTATGCAGACCACAAAATCCCTTCACATTATGACTTTTTTAAACGCATTACCAATATAAAAGATAAACATTGGCCATATACTTTAAAATATTTTGGCGACTACCTTTTAACACAACAGCCGGAGTTACAACTAGAAGCCATTACGTATTTAAATACCCAAAAACGAGGCAATGTCTATTACACTTACTTGACTTCAGGATTCTATAAGTTGTTAAAAACAGAAGCCGAACAAAATAAAGCAGCCGCTGAAGAACTGCTAAAAAAACATAAGAAAGATGAATCCCTTAAACCTTCACTATATGACAAAATTGTGAAGTATGACAATATATTGAAAGCACTTGCTGAGTAAGATTAATGTTTTACCAGCAGTTTGTATACAACTGAATTTCCTGATTCCAATTTGAGATATAGGATGTAAATACCCCTCTCGGTTTCTAACGGAATCGATACACGGTATTTGCCGCCTCCTTCAATCACCATTTCAGATGTAAGATTGCGCCCACTCAAATCCGTTATCATTAGTTCCTTTACGGGCTGTTTACTATCAACGTAAAACATGGACGATACGGGGTTGGGATATACTGCAATGGAATAAGAAGCCAATGACTCAGGCAAATTTGTTGTTACAGAATCTTGTCGTTTCAAATTGTAATATGACAAGACAGGATAATGATCTGAAGTACTGTCAGCATATTTTGAAATTTGCTGAGATAAATTATCCAATACTTTTGCTGAACTGTCTACATAAAAAGTAAACAATTCAGTTGATATTAATTGGTGGTCAATCATAGTACCGTTGAGTGATACATAGGATTTTTTTCCAAGATCAGAAAGTAGTTTTGAGGTAAAAAAATAATTTGCTGTGTCGTCAACAAAATTTTTAAATGGCGATTCGGTAGCTCCCGACCATGTTGGGAATGTAACATTGTCATTCCAATCACCTATTACTGTTACTTTTTTATTTGACCTATTGGCGTCCAAAAATGTTTTTAAATGACCCGATGCGTTTTTTCTGCGTGTGTATGAATCTTGATCAGAGAATGCCTTTAAGTGAACTACATAAAAATATATGGTATCAATTACAGGAACATTCTTGGTTTTCAATACCACTTCAAGTGGTGGTCTTCCTGCAAAATCATTACTGTATTGTGAGGTATTTAAAATCATTTGCCACGATACCAAATCAAACATTTCCTTTTTCCATAGTAAAGCTGTTTTTTGTGCTTGACTGTATGAAGCCAATATTTCATCATAAATTTCCAAATCATCAATCAAACTCATGTAGGTAGAAAGACTGCTTATTTCACACAATCCCCATACATCAATATCGGTATTGGATAAAACTGCTTTTACATTGGTATATTGAAGGGGCTCATTTGTGGGTCCATTACTTGCATCACCAAACCATTCTATATTCCAACAGCCAATATCCAAAAGGGTATCGTTACCTTGTTTGGTTACTTGTGCAAACAATGCAGCGCTTGATAATAAACTAATCAGCAGAAGTTTGAGTTTGTTCATTGGGTTGAAATAAAAGCCAAATATAAGCAGCCAAACCTAAACTGATTGTAAAAATACTTTGAATTCCATGTATGACTACAGCCAGGGCATTGCCTTGAACCAATGTGATGCCTAACATGACGGCCGCATTTGCAACCAAAAAATGATAAGCACCCATCCCACCACCCTGTACAGGTATTGACCTGCCAAAACTACCTACTACCATAAGTACAAAGGCATCTGCGGGTGTTAATACGGATGTTTCCTGAAAAGTAAAAAACCATAAGTATGTCATTAAGTAATAGCATAACCAGATAAGAACGGTATATACCCAAAATGACTTTTTATTCATAAGCCCTGAAATGTCAGATAATATTAAAAAATATCTTTTCAGGATGGTTGATGAGGTATTTTTTATCAAATAAATGATGTAGATAGTAATAGCCATTAACACCAACAGAAGCAATGTCGCAATAGGCCATGTTACTTTATTTACAAGAGGCTCAACAATATTTAAAGTAAAATACTCCCTAATAGGACCAGCATAACTTGCAAGCAAAATAAGAAGTAACACAAACAAGCAAATCGTATCAAACAAACGCTCGGCAAGTACACTTAAAATAGATTTTTCGAAAGGTACCCGATGGTGCTTTTTAATAATATAACACCTTGAAAGTTCACCTAAACGAGGTACGGCAAAGTTTACTCCATAACCCACACAAAGGGATGCAAACAAGGTAGATTTCTTTGTTTGACAACCGGTAACATGAAGCATCTGGCTCCAACGGGATATACGAAAAAAGTAACCGGATACCGAAACAATAAAAACAGGAAGCGCTATAATATAATTTCCATTTGTCAGGATAGTTCCAAGCTCTGTAAAATCAATTTTATAGAAAGCAGCATAGAACATTGCCAATCCAAGTAACAAAAACAAAATATATTGAATAGCTTTTTTCATCTATGCATCTATCGGATTAATATAGGCGAGAACTCAGCTTGTTTTCCTTGGAGTTTTGTTACACCCTGTAAATAATCAGCCAATTCATTTATCACGTACCAAAAGTAATCATTTGAAAACCATAGAATGAACATAATAACAATGGTTTGGCAAATCCATTCATTTTATCAAAATGTTTTGCGGTTCTTATGCCAGCTTTGAACGATAGTGGATTGGTTTCCATCCGATTTATTTACTGCAGATTTTTGACTTAAAAATAAATCAGCAGCAACGGCAATAATCTCTACTTCATTTTCATGTTGCTGATTGAGCATTTCGGGTTTAAAGTACTTCTCAATAAACTTGGTATCAAAATCGCCTTTAATAAAAGCGGGATGTTGCATTACAAAAGTACCAAAGGTAAGGGTGGTTTCTATCCCCGTAACGATATAATCTTCTATGGCACGTATCATTCGCAACCTTGTCTCTTCCCTGTCTTTTCCAAATGTAATCAGCTTGGCAATCATTGGATCATAGTGTATGGGAATGGTCATACCCTGCTCAAATGAATCGTCCACGCGCACTCCGTAACCTTGGGGTGTTCTATAAGTTTTTAAGATACCAATGTCGGGCAAGAAATTATTCATAGGATCTTCGGCACACACCCTCAATTCCATTGCATGACCCTTGATTGTTAAATCATCTTGGGTATAGCCAAGTGGTTCACCATTGGCAACACGTATTTGTTCTTTTACTAAATCCAATCCCACAATCTGCTCCGTTACGGGATGCTCAACTTGAAGTCGGGTATTCATTTCCAAGAAATAAAAATTTAGTGCTTCGTCAACCAAAAACTCTACCGTTCCGGCTCCGGTATAATTACATGCTTTGGCCACATTTACTGCCGCCTCGCCCATTTTCTTTCTAATTTCGGGTGTCAAGCAAGATGATGGGGCTTCTTCAACCAATTTTTGATGCCTGCGTTGTATGGAGCATTCTCTTTCAAATAAATAAACAATATTTCCATGCGTATCGCCAAGTATTTGAATTTCGATATGCTTTGGCGAACCCACATATTTTTCAATAAACACGGCATCATCACCAAATGCAGAGCGTGCCTCGTTTTGTGCCAATATAATTTGTTCTTCAAACTCGGATTCATTATTCACCACCCGCATACCTTTTCCACCACCACCCGCAGAGGCTTTTATCAAAACCGGATACCCTATTCCGTTGGCAATTTCCCTGGCTTCTCCTAAATCTTTTATGGCTTCCTTGGTTCCGGGAACCATTGGTACATCAAAAGCACTTACTGCTTGTTTGGCTCCAATTTTACTTCCCATGATGCGCATTGCATTTCCTGATGGGCCAATAAATACGAGACCTGCCTCCTTCACTTTATCGGCAAACACCGCATTCTCCGATAAAAAACCATAACCCGGGTGAATGGCATCTGCACCTGATTGTCGGGCTACTTCCAATATTGTTTCCATTTTCAGGTAAGATTGTGAAGAAGCTGCCGGTCCGATACAATAGGCTTCATCAGCATATCTTACGTGCAATGCTTCTCGGTCTGCTTCACTGAAAACAGCTACCGTTTTTATTCCCATCTCTTTTGCAGTACGCATCACACGCAAGGCTATTTCGCCACGATTGGCTATCAATATTTTTCTCATAAATAAATACAGTGTAATGGAATGATTACGCCCTCAAACCTACACATTTTTTAGTAAATGCGTAAGCAGTTCGTTTGGAGTTAAAAAAGATTAGCTTACTTGGCGTCTTCGGCAAACTCAGCCTCTCTATCCTTGTAATACTGCGACTTACCAAATACAAAATTTATTCCTAAACGAAATGCAAGCACATTGGCTTCTGCCAAATTTCGCCACATAAGTATATTATTTTGCACAAAATACAACTGCACGGGACCCGTTTTCATTTCCAACCCAAGTCCAACTCCCGTTTGTGCATCACTCATGTATGAATAATTAACATGAAAACGAAATGCCCTGCCAAATGCCCTTGTATAAGACACTGTTCCTGCAATTGTAGTAAAGGTTGGCAATGTTTGCGCTTGCAATAGAAACCCGAAACGGTCGCGTTTGGTAATATCATAATCAACACCTGCCATATAACGAGCCGACAACCATCTGGTAAATGCAGATTCAGAAACGGTTGCCCTATCAAATAATCCCAGCAAGCTATCAAAATACTCTTGTCTTCGTGATGGGCTGTTGAGCAAGTCGTAAGTTAATCCTTGGTAATTTACCGCTACGTCATTGAGGTCATATTGATATACTTGTTGTCTCCACTTAATAAATCCAACATCATTTAATGCAGCATGCACACTTAATTTTTTATTGAATTTATAAGTCATACCCAAATCAATTGCAAAACCTGAATTCCTTGGAAATATGAGCGTATTGGGTTCAAACTTCTTTTGCTCTTCAGTGGTTGGTTGTCCATTTACTTCATCAAACAACACCGGGATACCCGAGGTTACAATTCTGCCACTTGCATTTACCTGAATTGGATATGGAGCATCAGCACCTGTAGTGGTTGAAACGGCAAAATCTTCAATACCGGCATATCCATGACCTATGAGGTATTTAAACCTACCACCCACCGTAAATTTATTTTTCACCACTTTTGCCAAACTCACATTTATATTGGAATAGGTCATTACCTGGGCACCTGTGCCACTTAAGCTAACGGTATTACCTGCTGAGAAAATATCAGCGGCCAATAGTTGTTTGCTCAAATTAAAATTGAGTTGGTTATTTATTTGCACACCAACTCCCATATAAAAGCCATGCGAAATTGGGAAGCTTACGTAAATATAATCTACCACATACGCATACCTGAATCCAAAATCGTCTCCTTCAATATTACTAGCAAGTTCATCCATATCCACAATGCCGGCACTATCCTTGCTGTCAATTACTGCCTGTGCATTGATTCCATTTAGGTTAAAGTCAAGTCCAACATTGTTTAATACAGGTAGACCTATTTGTATTTTATGTTCGGGTAAAAATGCTGGATTCATAAAACTGGCTTGATACAAGCCACGCATAGAAGGCAAAACGGTTTCAATCTGAGCAAATAAACTTACTGAGATGAATAAAACGGTTGAAAAACTTATTAGCTTTTTCATATTACTCAGAAGTTTTAGTTGTGTAAGATGCTTTAGCTTTCATTCCCATTTTCAACCCCACTTTTTGGGTGGCGTATATTTTCACAAATGGTTGTGTGGGGGGCGACCCGATTTTTGAAGAATTTACTTCAAAATTCATGGAATATCCATTTGTTCCATTTTGCACTAAATTATTGTATCGCTCTTGGCTAATTTCTGTAAAATTTTGCCTTTCACTTCTGCTTATAACAAGCCCAGTAGCATCTACAATAGCAGGAGCCATTTCGAGCGGTGTTTGGAAAATACTATCTACAATTATTACCTGTGGTGGATTGAAGCTACTATCTACCTTGGTAAAATAAACTTGTATGGTTGTTCCAACAGGCATATCGTTGAATGCCGTACTTGCAAGGGTAATATACTCGAACTTTACTGTTGTATCGTTTTGCTCAGTGCCGGGAAATGAGAAACTACCCGTTAAATTCACCCCATAATCTGATATTCTCAAATCAAGTGGAAGCTCTACATCTGCAATCGCTTTTAATGAACTGGTGTCAAACATAAAATTATCAGCAACAACTTCATTGTAATTGGATATGAAATCTACTTTTAACACAAGCTTTTTGGGCTTACTGTTTAAAATTTCTTTGATATTTGAATTGTTGTTATTCAGAACATAGTTACCAATACCATAATCGCCTATTGTTTGGGCGTAAGGTAAAGTTACTGTATCTTGAAACTGATTCATTACTACATCTATCACAACATCATCTACGGTAACGGCATACACCCGGTTTATTTTCAACGTCACAGGCATGCCAAAGCCATTTGCCAACTGAATATTCACCCTTGGATCATTAAATTCAATGTTTCCACCCGTGCTTGCATAATATAAATCAATATTTAAAATCTCATTCATGTTTAGTAAGGTGAATTTACCTAAATAGCCTTTCATAAATGTATATTGCAATACATCGGTTGATTGAGCGAATGTGAGTCCTTCTCCAGATTCCATATCCGGATTTCCAGAAATTTTCACCATATCTACACGCATGGTATAGCGAAGTTTATTTACTGTGGTATTGTTATCGGTTAGGTCTAAAATATAGCCTGCTAAATCAATTGTTTTATTTACAGTTACCGGTGAACTTCCAGTAAATCTCAATACAACGCTATCAGAAAGCGGCACTCCATTTTTTCTAACATCAGGATATGTAAACACCAATTTTACATCATGTTTAATGGTAGTACTTGCAAAAAATTCAACTACTCCTGATTTTACAAAAACTTGTTTTACTTGCTCGCCATTTGGAAAAGAGAGGTTTTCATCACCATTGATTGTTTGGGAGAAGGACCCTGCTGAATTAAATAGACTGGCAATTATCGGATCAACTGTAAAGTTGAAATTGCTCGAAATCGGTGGGATACTGATGAGCTGGCGCTGGGTGATGCTGTCTCTGCCGCTGTATACCATTGTTATTGGTTGACCATCTTCAATTTTAACAAAACCAGCTTTTGAAAACTGGTCATATATTTCCTTCAAACCAAGTTCATCTTGAAATAATGGGAGTGCAATTTCTGAGCTGAATCTAAATCCTTTGATATCGGATAATTCTTCTACATCTTTTAAGCACGAAGACAATGCTATCAAGACAAACATCAATACAAACAGTTTGGGTAAGCGATTCATAGTTCAAAAGTTTTTGGTAGAGCAAATTATCGAAATAATCTTGTTTATTTCAAACGATATAAAATTAATTGGGCATTAAATGTTGTACCTACCATTAATTTTTGGGTATTATCGATATTATTTCCAATGGTAAATGTTGTTAATTTTCCAACAGATAACCCCGTATAGGCCTTCCCTTCTGCATTTAACAAAACGGGCATCATCTCCGGATACTTAATAAAACCATAGAATATCCCTTTACTATATAGCGAATTTGAAAACGGTGAAGCTATAGAATCAGCCAATATTTCAAACATTTTTTCTCCATTGGCTCTCCAAACAGTTAGTTTTTTCTGATCATGAATTAATAAATGATTGTTTTTAATGACATAGTTAGCCAATGCTGTAACAGTTGCGAGTTGTTTTGATTCTACAGCATGCATAGATGTATCAAATATATTGAGGTGCAAATTTGTACTGTCTCTGGACCATATCACATGTTGATTTCCTTGTTGGTGATATACAAATACCGGTAAATTTGTTTGGTACAAAAACACACTGTCCTTTATCTTGCCATTCAAAGAATAGTACTGCACCCCTGATTTTAAGTTACAAACCAAAAGTTTCTCAGGTGGTGAAAGAATAAACGAAATGGCACAACTTGCTGAATCAGCAATGGGTTTAGCGGTCCAATTTGGCAAAATACGTCCACTTAGTTGATAACCGGCAATACGTTTGTTGTCCAACACTAGATAATATTCAAATGTACTGTCACCATACCAATCAACCATTGACAAACTGAATCGGGTTTTCCCGGGCAATCGCACGGGATAACCCGGAAGGTTGTTTCCGTTTTCGTTTAATAGATAAACAGACTCTGATGTATTAAATAGATATGCTTTTATATTGTTTTGTGGTAAATTAACTTGAGTCACTTCACTTACAATAGCTTGATTTAATTTAACTTTCCATTTCAGGTTGCCAGCCACATCAAACAAGTAACACTGATTAAGTACATCCTGAACAAACACGCCACTTGTGTTTCCCAAAGCAACCAACTCAGGTGCTTTTCGTGCGGTAGTGTCCAATTGATAAGTCCAAATCATTCGCGTATCTTCTTCAAATGCATTGTCATAAGCCAAATACATGCCGGTATAGAATGTTTTGTCATTAGCTGAAGCATATTGCACATGTAAATGTGTAAGTTTTTTCATTTCTCCCATGTGTATGTTCATCATGCTTAGCATACCCGGTTCGTAATAAGGATAAGGTATCTGATATGCTTTACTGGTATTCACATACACAGAATAATTTGAAAGCACTTTTTGTTTTCGAATAACCTGAACAAACGATTGGTCACGCTCTATATTGTCTTTATTATTGAGCCTGTCAATTATTGACTTTAATTCTGATAATGTATTACTCATAATGAGCGCTTCATCATACAATGCAACATAGGGATGCTCAATAATATTAAATGTCGCCCCAAAATAATAAGCAGGAAGTTTGCCTGCATGGAGGTAATAAATAGGTTTTCCAGCATGTATAATTTCGGTAACAAACGTATCGGATAAGCCGGAATTAACTTTGGTAGCAAATTGCTTAATGGTTTGTATACATTGTTCAGGTTTATTAACTTGTATAATGGCTGATGCATGAGCCTTTACATCTCCTTGGTTGAATTCTGAAAAAATCACAAAATGATTCTCTCCCCAAAAAACCGATAAATCATCCAAGTTGAAACCCGATTTTTGCTTAATTTCATTAACGTATTGTTGAATGGAATCAGTTTTCAAATGAAAATCATTGAACTCATTTAAATCTGATTTAAACTGAGCATAATTTTGAATACCTATATGTTGGTAAAATGCTGTATTTGATGGCAAATATGTAAACATTTTATCTGCCGATACAGGTCGTTGGTTGTTTAGTACATCTAAAAACTGAAATACGGAATCATCAGTATAGGTGGCACCGATAAAGGAAGTGCCACTTCTTTCAATTTCAGGCTGCAACACGGACCATGAAGCAAATGTTGAAAAATAATTGGATACAGCTTTCAGGCTATCTATTGTAATTGCAGAAAACAGTTGATGTAAGTTTGCATAATTTACATAAATATTGTGGTCACTTTTTCCGGTTGTAATATTGTAAGGCTTATTTATATTTTTCCAATCATCAACAAGGTCGTATTTAAGTTTTCTGATGGCATCTTCAACCAAACGGCCTTGTGATGATAAAAATAAAAAATCGCCAAATGACGAAACTGATAACACCGAACTACCATCAGTATGATAGGCATCCAATACTTGATGTTTTTCAAATAACCGCTTGCTAACTTTTTGATTTTGCTTATGAAGAATGGCAATAATTGCATCTAGTTTTTGGGGAATCTTTTTTGTTTGAATAACAGCAAACCAGGCAATACCCTTACCAACAGCATGCATGGAAAAGGCTGTTTTATCTCCGTTAATCATATTGAATAGCTCCGCATCTTGTTGAAGAAGGGAATCAATTTGATACACTTTAGTCAGTTCCGCTTTGAATGTTGGGTTCTTGTTTAATACTGAATAGGCAGGTAGTTCGTTGATCGATGCATACAAGCTATTCCAATTTTCAGACTCAATAAATAATATACTTGAATTTGGAATTGCGTGATGCAACGGCTTGATTCCTGACTTGATGTAATGTTGATAAAATATTGCCGACAATACAGCGATAACAGTAAGAGTGCCGAATATACCAATAATAAGTGATCTGCTCATGTGTTGATTTGTTATCAAAATTACAACTAAACAATTGGCGAATTATCGTACATTGTGCACAAATATTTGTGAAAACCTATGAGTAATAAGACACTCCATAAACAATTGCTTGCAACAGGAGGTATCGTATGCGGTTTATCAGTTGCGCTCGGTGCAATTGCCTCTCATGCATTAAAAGAAAAAATATCACCAGAAAATTTAGCTGTATTCCAAACAGGCGTTACCTATCAATTTTATCATGGGATTGGCATATTATTGATGATGGGGATGTACAGACGCCTAAATACGAATGTGGTGAAAAGAGTTTTGTATATTTTTACAATTGGTATTATCCTATTTAGCGGATCGCTTTACTTGCTTTCAACCCGAGAAATTACGATTGGCGATATGATAAAAATAATTGGCCCTATAACCCCACTTGGTGGAATCTTATTTATCATTGGATGGGTTTATCTTGGATTCTTCGGCTATAAAGAAAACAATCCCCATATTAGCAAAACAAGTGAATAACTTATATGAAATTAGAATTAAAACGTCCGTTGGTTATTTTCGATGTGGAAACTACCGGAATAAATATTCAAAACGATAAAATTATCGAGTTGGCTTATGTAAAAATACATCCAGACAATACAAAAGAAGAATGGCAAATGCGCTTCAATCCCGAGATGCCTATTCCTGCTGAATCATCTATGATTCACGGTATCTATGATAGTGATGTGAAAGATGCCCCTACTTTTAAAGAGAAAGCTAAAGAATTGGCAAGAACATTTGAAGGCTGCGATTTTGGTGGCTTTAATTCTAATAAATTCGATGTTCCTATGTTGGTTGAAGAATTTTTGAGATGCGGTGTTGAATTCGATGTAAGCACCCGCAAATTTGTGGATGTGCAGCGTATATTTCATCTGATGGAACAACGTACACTAACTGCTGCATACAAATTTTATTGCGACAAACCACTCGAAAATGCCCACTCGGCAATGGCTGATGTAGATGCAACTTACGAAGTGCTGCTTGCCCAATTAGATAGATATACGGAACTTAAAAACGATGTAGATTTTCTTCATGAATTTTCCGGACAATCTCGCAATGTGGATTTAGCAGGCCGAATGATTTGGAACGACAAAAAAGAAGCTATTTTTAATTTTGGGAAACACAAAGCCAAAAAAGTAATTGATATATTTAAAGTTGAACCTTCGTATTACAAATGGATGATGGAAGGCGACTTTGCATTGGAAACCAAAAGAAAATTAACCCAGCTATATATTCAGGCTACTGCCAAGTAGCAGCTGTTAGATACAACCTATACACAACTATTTTTTGTAAACTTCACTTTCCTCTACCCTGCACTATCGTTTTAATGGTGTATATCATGATTCGAAAATCAATAATAAGCGACATGTTTTCAATATAAAGAATATCAAATTTCATGCGCTCAATCATCTGCTGAATGTTTTCAGCATACCCATACTTCACCATGCCCCATGACGTAATTCCTGGTCGTACTTTTAGCAATTGTTTATAATACGGTGCATGCTGCACAATTTGATCAATATAGAATTTGCGCTCTGGACGTGGACCTACAAGTGACATTTCACCAATTAATACATTAAAGAATTGCGGTAACTCATCCAATCTGTATTTACGCAATATTTTACCTACGGGTGTAATGCGTTTATCATTCTTACTGGCCAAAGCGGGCCCTGAAGCCTCTGCATCTGTATACATTGACCTGAATTTATAAATATGAAATGGCTTACCATTTCGTCCGATGCGTATTTGTTTAAAAAATACCGGACCTGAAGAAGATTGCATTACCACAATGGCAAGTATAGTAAAAACGGGAATAAGCAATAAAAGTACGATACCCGAAACCATAACGTCAATTATTCGCTTTAACCATGCCTGCCAAGTGGGCATCAATTGGTGTTTCACTTCAATCAAAGCAAGTCCAACAACGTTTTCAAATTTTACCGAACCCGAAAGCAAATCGTATGTATCAGGAATAATTTTAAGAATGATTTTTTCTTCTTCTAGTATATTGGTCACCTGTAATATTTCATTGTGTCGCGAACTTTCAATAGCTACAATGACTTCTTCAATATTATATTTTCTTATCAATTCAGACAAATCAATGTATTTGCCTAAGCATGGCAATACATTTGGCATATCGCCACAAGTACCGTCCTGACAAACAAATCCTTTTATAAGGTAGCCTGTTGGAAACCTTTCGTTGGTAATGTCTTCAAACAATTTTGCTGCTGCTGCATTGTTTCCAACAATAATTGTTGGAAATCCAAATTTGCCCGATGCAATTCCTGATTTAATATAAGTTTCAAACAGCACCCTGAAAAATATGGTAAAGCCGTAATGAAGTGTTAATAAGGTAAAAAATGTGTAGTAATAATCTTTGTAGCTT
>CAYSBE010000042.1:0-20655 GCA_964429245.1 uncultured Bifidobacteriaceae bacterium
TGGAATAAAAAAGCCAATGCAGAAAACAAACTGGCTCAGGTAGGTCGCACGAATTCACTTGATGCATTAACCGATGAAGCCATACGCAATTACCTAAAACACGTGGTAGACCTAGCTGAGATAAATGCAGAAACAACGGTATTGGATGTGTGCTGTGGCAATGGATTGGTTACTGCTAAAATTAGACCATATTGCAAATCAATAACAGGTATTGACTTCGCTGAAAATTTACTTACTACCGCCCGCCTTGACTACCCTGATATATCTTTTTATGAAGCAGATGTTGCTGTCCCCAATGCAATGATTTTGCCAACTTTGGCAACATTTGACCGCATTACTTTGTGCTTTTCTTTTCAGTATTTCGAAAAGGTAGAAACCGGGAAACAGGTAATCGAAAACCTGTTGCGGTATTTGAATACAGATGGCAAAATCATATTGACAGATATTCCGGATAGATCTAAGTTTTTTCATTTTTATCATACCCCAAAAATGCTGTTAGGACTTGCCTTACAGATGGTAAAAAATAATAACGATATGGGTAAATTCTGGAGTGAAGATGAACTCAATCTTATTTGCAGTCAATTGGGTGTGCGCGGTAAAAAGATAATACAGCCTACAAACTTACCTTACTCACATTATCGATTCGACTATATCATCACCCGCTAATGTCGGTATTTCAATTCAAGCAATTTAGTGTTACACAAATTAAATCGGCCATGAAAATTGGAACCGATAGTGTATTGCTTGGATGTTTTTGTGATGTACAACAAGCTACTAGAATGCTTGACATCGGCACAGGTACAGGGTTGCTGTCACTTATGTTGGCGCAAAAGTCAAACGCTCATATTGATGCGGTAGAACTCGATAATGAAGCGGCTGCTGAAGCCTCACTGAATTTTGCATCGAGTATTTGGAAAAACCGAATTCGACTGCATCATATGCCTGTACAGCAATTTCACGCAACTGAGTCTTACGATATCATTATTTCCAATCCGCCTTACTTCAGGTACAAACAGCAATTTGGCATAGCAGATGTGCAGCGAAGCAAAGCACGGCACGATAAAGACTTGCCTTTTGAAGACCTCATTGAAGCGACCAATCGCCTACTCAGCGAAAAGGGACAAGCATGGTTTATCTTGCCGGTAACTGAAGCGCAGATTTTAAAAACTATTGCACAGGAACATCATCTGCACTTGCTGCAAAATATTTTTATTCATTCAAAACCGGGAACTAAGCACAACAGAGAGATTATGACTTTTGAGAAAAGACAACAAGCAAAAGTCTCCGAAAAAATATTTACAATTTATGATTCGGAAGGAAAAGCTACTCCTGAATATAAAGCATTAACAATAGACTTTTATTTGTGGAAGGACAAGTAAGTTTCTTATATTAATGCTTTCAACTTTCAATAAAATTTACTCCAAAATTTTCCAACTCTTTCAAAATAGGAAGATACAACTCCGGCATAATCGGAATCTGCACACCTTTAAGATTTAGTTTTCCCTGTAATACCAATTTGGCTGCAATACCCATAGGCAGACCTACTGTTTTTGCCATAGCAGTATGCACTTCATTTTCACCTTTTACAAGTAATGAACTTGTTTTATGGTATTGCTTCCCATTATGTGTGTATTGAAATTGGTGCTGCATCACAATCATGTCCAGTTCACCTTTTTGCAGCTTCCATTTTTGTTGCAACAAATGCTGCAGTACTTGCGCTGAACTGGCGGTTCGCAGTGGAATACCTGTTTCATCAAAAATACCTAACCATTTCAATTTGTTAAATATGTCACTGTTTGCTGCTATCTGCAAAAAGTCACAAATACGTTTCTCAAGTTGATTCATATCGCTACCGGGTACAAATGCATTGAGCCATTGCCTATACGTGATTTTATCTGCATCTTCTAGTTTCAGCTGATCATCAGCCAAACCCAGTTTTACAATCAGGTTCCAGGCTTCGCAAAAGCCTGCACCACGCAACGTGCCGCGTAATACGGTATGTGCAGAGGCAATTCCATAAGGTTTGATATAACTCAGTGAATCGCGATTTGCATATGCATCAAAAGTTAATGTATCAGAAAAACGGATTTGTGCTGTTTGAGAAAAAATGCGGGAAGGCGGAATGTATTTCAGTTCGCCATTTTCAAGATACGATGCCGTAGCCTGACCAGCCAGTATCACATTGCGTGGATTCCAAGTAAATTTATAATGCCAAGGATTATCGTCATACTCTGGAGCTACCAATCCACCACAAAAGGATTTGAACAAATCAATCACGCCACCTTTTTGTTGAATTTCATGAATTATTTTCATGGCACTCATATGGTCAATACCTGGATCTAAACCGCACTCGTTGAGCAACAACACTCCTGATTTGATGGCTTCGGTGTGCAAATGCCGCATCTCATCACTTACATACGATGCCGTAATTAAATGTAACTTGTGTTGTAAGCAAGCCTTCGCAACTTCAATGTGCATATTGGGAGGTAGTAATGAAATGACCAAATCAAACTGACTGATGGTATGTTGCAATTCATATGGATCACTTGCATTCAACTGAATGGCCGTAGCATGCGAATGATTTCCAATTTTGGATACAGCCAATTGTTTATTGGCATCAGCAACCGTTATCGACCATTCACATTGTGCCGCATTGTCAATCAAATAGTTTATTAAGCTAGACGAAGAAAGACCGGCACCCAATACAATAATTTTTTTCATATCATCCTGATGTTTCATGTGCAAACTACAATTTTGTTTATGAAATCAATTAACATTGAATCATGAAACGAATAGAAAAATTAGCGGTAGTTGAAGTGTACAACTCAGAAATAGACCTAACAGCCGGTGACCAACAACTGCTACAAATGGCTGCACAAATTGCGCAACAAGCCTATGCACCTTATTCAAAATTTCATGTAGGGTGCGCATTGATATTAGAAAATGGTGAATTCATAACTGGTAACAACCAAGAGAATATTGCTTATCCATCTGGCTTATGTGCTGAACGGGTTGCGATTTATTATGCAGGAGCAAAATTTCCGAATGTAGTCATTTCAGGAATGGCCATTACGGCTTTTTCCGAAATGTTTGATGTGAATGAACCGGTGATGAGCTGCGGAGCTTGCCTTCAAAGCATCAGTGAGTATGAAATGCGGCAACAATCACCTATTCGCATTTTGCTAAAAGGACAAACCGGAAAGGTTTACGTAGCAGATGGAATCAAACAATTTTTGCCTTTTCAATTTATTCAAGAAAAATTGAAAAACGGATGAGTTTATTAAGGCATAAATAAACATACAAATTCGGGGCTTCGATGCTTCGAGAGCCTCAGCATGCTCAGGTCCCGCATATTACGAACAATTCAAAAAATTCAAACCCTGAACTTCGAACCTTACTGCGGCAGGCAGGAGGGCACAGTCGCATTATTTTTAACTAGTTTTTTTAACCGCAAAGCACACTAAGAAGACACGAAGGGAGCGAAGTAATCTTCGAACTATTTCCCACCCGCGCCCTAACCCTAAAGGGCACGGCCGCATAAATTCGAACATTTGTCTATTAGTCAGGTCGAGTCTGCCTTAAGGTAAGCGGACGAGAGACGATGCAGGGAGCTGTATCGAGACCAAGGTGGAAATGAAATTGTTCTCGATACGCCACCAATACACAAGCCATCCTCGCTACTCGAACTGACTGAAATTCATTCTCACGTCTTGTGTCTCGCTTCTCGTTTCTCGCTTCTCAATGTCCAACCTGCTGTTGGTAAACTCGTCTCTCGCTCCAACCTTTTGTTGGTAAACTCGCTTCTTTCTATTTCTTATTAAACACTTCGTCAATCAACATGATAATATGATCGCGGTGTGCTTTTACTTCGGGAGATGAAGCCGGTGCTGACAACATTTGACGTATACTTTTCAACTGACCGATAGCTGCCGAAACGGATACATTATCATAGCTTCCAAAATTATTCTCAACGATATAGGTTAGGTTCTTCACGTACTCTAATTGCAGGTTCTGACGAATCGTTGACACATTGCCATTCAAATCTTCCCGAAAAATTGAATTAGTAAGGTCGGTTGTCATATCCCATATGGTATATTTATTTCCATACAAACGCGAGTCGTTCATTCTTTTCATCGTAGTAGATGCCAACAAATGCGCCATCACCATATCTTGCATAAACAAAATACGGTCGTGTATTTTAGGATCATCATAAGAACCAAAAAAATTGAAACCCCTGCGCTGCAATTGTAGGTTGCGGTACAATTCTTCGGAGCCTTTAAATGCATTGGCACTAAACAAATAGGTGCTTAATGTATTCATGGCTTTCTTCTGATCAGCCAATGGTACAGGAGTGTAAGCGGATCTGTCGAGTTTCATATTGCGGTCTACATATACGCCTCCAATGTATCTGGAAACAGTATTGCATGCATTGCCCATTTCACTCATGGCGATAGCGTATGCCTGACGCATTTCTTGGTTGCTTTTTCCATCAGCACGGTAGCGTTTTGGAATATCAGCAATAAGCTGGTTGGCAAGTTTAATGCGGTCGATACTATATCCAATGGCATCATTGCTAAAGTCATTCACATTTACACGCGGGTCAATTCCTTTGCCAGGTGCACGCATGTCATCAGCATCGTTTCCAAAAACCAACAAACTGTCTGTTGAGCGAGCAAGAATTGACGAAAGGCGTTCTTCTTCCTTTGCATCATCATTTAATGATTGGCTATAGCCATATTCAATTGCCCACAAATCGTAAGGACCCGGACGTGAGGTAAAATATTCGCCTTGTTTGGTTTTATCCAACGCCACATTTACAGCAGGGTAATCCATCACCGAGCCAGTTAAACCAATTTGTTCGGTAATCATTTTATTATGAGCCTGTGTTGGGTTCCATATTTGCGAAGCTTTCATATTGTGCATTAATCCCATTGTATGACCCATTTCGTGCAATACCAAATAATAGAGTGACTGCTTGAGGTAATCGCGTTTTTCTATATCATTCAAGCCTTGCATCTCAATTATTTCTTTACCAAACAAGGTGCTATTGTGCAAATGTAATCCGGCATCACAATAATGCAAATAATCCATTTGCTCAGGATGTTGGGCATTATTCAAGCTTGAGGGCTTGGCATCAAAAAGTCGCTCTTGGTTGATGCGATTGGTTATAAAAATGTATTCAAGCATGATATCGGCACCTAATATTTCGCCTGAGCGTGGATCGACAAAACTAGGACCATAACCACCAAACGGAGGCTGAGGTGAGGATGTCCAACGCAGCACATTGTAACTGATATCCCCTGCATCCCAAGTGGCAGTGTCGGGTTGCACAAAAATTTGTACCGCATTTTTGAATCCGGCTTTTTCAAAGGCAATATTCCATTTCAAACCCGCTTCCATAATTACTTCACGAAACTCAACCGGGGTGGTATTTTCTATCCACCACACGATTGGCTTTACGGGCTCTGATATTGCCGCAGCAGGATCTTTTTTCTCCAGTTTCCAACGGTGAATCACATCTTTAAAAGCAACAGCATTCGTAGTGGTCATATCATTTACCTGTTCGGTAAAAAAACCTACCCGTTGGTCATCTCTGCGGGCAATCATTGGCGTGTCAGGAGCTTCAATAAATGTGTGTTGAAATTGTATGCTCACCGAGCGTGGATCGGTTACTTCAGCGCCTCCACGCAATAAAGGTGCAGGATTGTCATACACGTACTCTACCAGCACATCAGTATTTTTTGCATAACTACGTAATTTTAGGGCTTTGGTTTTGTCTTTATTTAATCCGCCCAGCAAACTCAATGACATGCCACCAAATGGAAAAGGGGTTGGCTTAATTTGTGACAATGCCTCTCCTAAAAAAATACTGCTCCCATCAATGAGTATGTTTCCTTTTTCCTCTGCAACAATTTTTTGGCTTACTAAAATCGCATCGCTAATATTGGCATTAGCCGATTTGCTAATCGCATTTGTGGTATCGAAATAGAAACTCGTATTCTGTTTTACAAATTCAATACGATCGTAATACCTGCGAATATTGAAAACAGCATTTTCCCTGAAACCGCCTCTAAAATGTCCGGCTGCTACTACCCCATTTTCAGTATAACCAAAGTAGATATAGGTTTTCTCTAACTGTTCCTTTTTCAGCAATAAATAAAGCGATCCATTGGTTGTATCTTGATAGAGGGTAAACATCCCATCAATCTTTCTACAGGCTTTTACTTTTTCGTTAATTGCAGATTTAGGTGCCGGTTTTTCTGCCTCTTTGGGTTTCTTTTTAGCTTCGGTTGTCAGTGTCATTGCACCAATCAATGCCAAGCTCAGTGTTAGTTTGCGCATCATATATTATACCTTTTTAATTTTACCAAACATATGATTTTTTGGCATATCAGCCAACAATACAGTTAGTAACGAAAATCACAAGCAACTAGAATCAATTTCAAGAGGAAAAAATGTGGAAAAGTATGACCCAAAAGCCTTAAAAATATTAGTTAAAGCCCACATTCGATGGTATATTTACAACCAATAAGCTAAAACGTAAATGAGCGAAGGAAAAATGGATCAAAAAAGTAATTATGGTGCCGATAATATTCAGGTACTCGAAGGATTAGAGGCAGTAAGAAAACGCCCGGCAATGTATATTGGTGATATCGGAACCCGAGGGTTGCATCATTTGGTATACGAAGTTGTAGACAATTCAATAGACGAAGCACTTGCCGGCTATTGTAAAAATATTTTCGTTACCATTCACACCAACAATGCCATATCGGTATTGGATGATGGCCGAGGAATTCCAACAGGAATGCACGCCAAAGAAGGCAAATCTGCATTGGAGGTTGTAATGACAGTGCTTCACGCAGGTGGTAAGTTTGACAAAGACACCTATAAAGTATCAGGAGGATTGCACGGTGTGGGAGTGAGTTGTGTGAATGCGCTATCCATACTCATGCGCACCACTGTTTACCGCGAAGGAAAAATATGGCAACAGGAATACAGTTGCGGGAAACCCCTTTATGATGTAAAAGTGGTGGGTGAAAGTGATAAAAATGGAACCCTTCAATATTTTGAACCCGACACCTCTATATTTACTGTTTCAGAATACAAATACGATACCATCGCTGCACGTATGCGCGAATTATCATTTTTGAACAGAGGTATTCGCATTACGCTTAAAGATGAACGAGTTGATGAAAACGGCAATATGCGCGAGGAAACTTTTCATAGCGAAGGTGGATTAAGTGAATTTGTAAATTACTTGGATGGTACCCGTGAAAAATTATTGCCTCAACCTATTTATGCTGAAGGTGAGAAAAATGGCGTACCGGTAGAAGTGGCTATCATTTATAATAACGGATACACCGAAAACCTGCACTCGTATGTTAACAATATCAATACCCACGAAGGTGGAACACACGTGGCAGGATTTCGCAGGGCGCTTACACGTACGCTTAAAGCATATGCCGAAAGAGAAGGCTTACTAAAAAATGTTAAAGTAGAGATAGCAGGAGATGATTTCCGCGAAGGACTTACCGGAGTGATTTCCGTAAAAGTACAGGAGCCACAATTTGAAGGACAAACCAAAACCAAATTAGGAAATAATGAAGTAACGGGTGCTGTAGACCAATGCGTGGGCGAAATGTTGGACCACTATTTGGAAGAAAACCCGAAAGAAGCCAAACTTATTGTACAAAAAGTATTGTTGGCAGCTACGGCACGTGCAGCAGCCCGAAAAGCACGCGAAATGGTGCAACGTAAAGGTGCTATGGGCGGTAGCGGATTGCCTGGAAAACTGGCCGACTGCTCTGAAACAGATCCGATGAAATGCGAAATATACTTGGTGGAAGGTGACTCCGCTGGTGGAACAGCCAAGCAAGGTCGCGACCGTAATTTCCAAGCCATTTTACCTTTGCGTGGAAAAATATTAAACGTAGAAAAAGCCCTCGAATACAAGATTTACGAAAATGAGGAAGTGAAAAATATGTTTACCGCTTTGGGTGTAAGCATTGGCACTCCAGATGACAACAAAGCATTGAATATGGATAAGCTTCGCTACCACAAAATTATCATCATGACAGATGCTGACGTAGATGGAAGCCATATACGTACCCTTATCCTAACGCTGTTCTTCCGTTATATGAAACCACTAATTGAATTCGGCAATATTTATATCGCACAACCACCGCTTTATTTGGTTAAAAAAGGAAAAGAGGAAGAATACTGCTGGACAGAACCACAACGCGAAGAAGCAGTGCTTCGCCTAGCAAAAGGAGGAAATCCTGAAAATGTAGGCATTCAACGCTACAAAGGTTTGGGAGAAATGAATGCGGAACAATTATGGAGCACAACCATGAATCCGGATACGCGCACGCTAAAACAAGTTACCTTGGAAAGTGCCGCAGAAGCAGATCACATTTTCAGTATGTTGATGGGTGATGATGTGCCACCTCGCAGGGAATTTATTGAAGCCAATGCACGTTATGCAAAAATTGATGTATAAACCTTGTATATAAATTGTTTGAAAGCAGCTTCTTTACGGAGCTGCTTTTTTTATGCCCGCAAATCGATATTTTCGCCAGATGCGTATTCTCTTAGTTACACTAATCCTATTTGCCTTCATTGCGGTTTCTGCTCAGCAAAATCTGTATTTCACAAAAATGGATCAGGTAACTATGGACACAAAAGAAAACCGCATGATGAATCCCATAGCGTTTTTCAATATGGTATCTGATACCATTTTGTCATACAATATTGAAAACGCTGAAGACTCAAAACCCATTGTGATTAAAATACCCGAGGGCTATAAAACATATGCTTATGGATTTATATTTTTTAATGGCGTTCCAAATCCTATGAGCCCGGGGGTAATGAATTTGTTGTTGTGCGATTTTAAAAGCCAATCACCATTGCTGTATATCGATAGAAACAACAACAACAATTTTAACGATGATGGAAATCCTATTGCATTACCAAGACCATATCAATTAAGTGACAGCGCATTGTTCAACCTATGCAGAACAGACAACGGAGATGCATGCATTTCCATTTTATTGAGCCGAATGAACCTCATTAATAAATCTGCTTACCGCGATTTACTCAATGAATATTACGAATTCTATTACCCGGGTAGAAGGTTTATTGGAATAGATTTTTGTTTCAGAGAACAACGCCTCAACCAAAGAATGGGAATTATCCGCACGCCTACTGATTCGTTTAAACTTGCCCTAATGGATGTAAACAGCAACGGTCTTTATAATGAGCCCGGTGTAGACAGATACCTTATTGCCAACCTGCAAGATACATTTGCCGACAGCCAGAATGAGCTTCAATCATTTGTAATTCCCGAAAAAGCAGAGGATTGTTTTTTTGAGAAAAATGGTACAACATACCGAATTATTAAAATAGATGATGCCGGAAAATCAATTACGGTAATCGCAACAGATGAGCGCAACAATTCCGGAATTGCTGCAGGCAAGAAAGCTCCAAAATTCAAGTGTTATGAATGGACAGGTAATAAAATTTCTATCAAGCAATTTAAACGCAAGCAAGTTTATATCTACCTTACTTCTTCCAAAGCACGCGATTTCACTGCAGATACCACTGCACTGCGGGCGATAATGGACAGACATGGAAACCGCATTCAGGTTATTGGTTTTATAGATATTGATAAATCATACGAACTAAAAATTTTTGGGCAATATGCTAACCTCAATTGGATTGCAGCCTACAAAAACAAATATGTGATTCGTGATTTACAATTACGAGGTATGCCGGCATCATTGTTATTGGGTAAAAAAAGAAAGGTCATGCAGTACAGCATTTCACCTCAGGAATTGCTTAAAAAATTGGATAGCGAATAATTACTTTAAACGAAATCGGTTTAATAGGCATATTTCACAAAAGGCTTCATAACATCCTTCATTACAACCACAACGAAGCCAAAACCCAAACTTCCTTTTTAGCAGATAAAACCTACCTTTGTCCGATGAATACGGAAATGGGAAAAACAAATTACTTTATCGAACTCGAAGACAAATTTGGTGCACACAATTACCACCCAATTCCTGTGGTGATTGAAAAAGGTGAAGGTGTTTATGTATGGGATGTGGAAGGGAATAAATACATTGATTTTCTATCGGCATACAGTGCGGTAAATCAAGGACATTGCCATCCGCGCATTATTAATGCGTTGGTGAATCAGGCTTCAAAAATCACCCTTACCAGCCGAGCATTTCATAACAACCAGCTTGGCGAATACGAAAAATACATCACTGCATATTTCGGATATGATAAGGTATTGCCCATGAATACCGGTGTGGAAGGTGGCGAAACTGCCGTAAAACTCGCCCGCAAATGGGGATACATGAAAAAAGGCATTGCCGAAAATCAAGCAAAAATTGTGTTTGTAGAAGGCAATTTCTGGGGCCGCACCATGGCAGCCATTTCCTCCTCAACCGACCCAAGCAGCACAACCGGGTTCGGACCATTTATGCCGGGTTATGAAATTATTCCTTACAATGATTTAACGGCACTTGAAAAAGCACTCCAGGATAAAAATGTGGCTGCATTTATGTTTGAACCGATACAAGGTGAAGCAGGTGTTGTAGTGCCGCATGAAGGTTACCTAAAAGGGGTACGAGAACTTTGCACCAAACACAATGTATTGATGATAGCTGATGAGGTGCAAACAGGATTGTGCCGTACCGGAAAAATGCTTGCCTGCGATCATGAAAATGTTAAACCAGACATCTTGGTGCTTGGCAAAGCACTTTCAGGTGGTGTGATGCCTATATCAGCGGTATTGGCCAATGATGAAGTCATGCTGTGCATTAAACCGGGCGAGCATGGCTCAACATTTGGTGGAAATCCGTTGGCTTGTGCGGTAGCAAAAGAAGCTTTACAAGTGTTGCGAGATGAAAAGCTAGATGTGAATGCTGAAAAAATGGGACAATTGTTTCGCAAACGCATGACCGACCTGCAAGCAAAAACAGAAATCATAACGACAGTGCGTGGCAAAGGATTGCTTAATGCCATTGTCATCAAACCATTTAATGGTCAAACAGCTTACGATGTGTGTTTAAAACTAAAAGAAAATAGATTACTGGCCAAACAAACCCACGGTGATATCATCCGTTTTGCGCCACCTCTGGTGATAAACGAAACACAAGTAAATGACGCTTGCGACATCATTGAAAAAACAATTCTCGATATGGTTGTTTAAATACATATGCACGCATTTGTTTCTCATAACCCATTTACCGAAGAAACCATTCAGTCGTTTCCTGTTTTAAATGAATCGGAACTGCAAGTAGTTCTGCAAAAAGCCCATGATGCGAAAGCAAGCTGGAGCAGTCTCCCTTTTGCGGAGCGTGCAGGATATGTGTTGAAATTAAATGAAGCCATACAACAACATCAGTATACACTTGCCAGATTGGCAAGTGAAGAAATGGGAAAGCCCATTACCGAAGCGTTGATTGAAGTAAACAAATGCTCAACCGCTTGTACGTTTTATGCAAATGAAGCGCAACAAATTTTACAGCCGGAGTTGCATCATACACCTGATGGTCGTGAAGTAGCAATCAGATACGAGCCCACAGGAACCGTATTGGGAATTTTCCCGTGGAATTTTCCTTACTGGCAAATCATTCGCAGTGCCATACCTGTGTTAATGGCAGGCAATACCATGCTGGTGAAACCCGCACCTAATGTGCCACGTTGTAGTTTGGCTTTGCAAAAACTGTTTGACGATTGCGGATTTCCCGAAGGCGTTATACAAACCTTGTTTATAGATGAAACACAAATTGCCAACTGCATTGCCGATAAACGCATTGATGCCTGCACCTTAACAGGCAGTGAAAAAGCCGGCAGCATTGTGGCATCACTTGCCGCAAAAGAAATCAAGAAAACAGTATTGGAACTTGGCGGAAGTGACCCATTCATTGTTACCGAAAATGCAGATTTACATTTGGCATTATCACAAGCTGTAACCGCACGTTTTCAAAACAATGGGCAAAGCTGTATTGCGGCCAAACGCTTTATTTTACACCACAGCATAGCTGAATCATTTATACAATCATTAACAGAAAAGGTAGATGCACTAAAAGTAGGTGATCCCCTTTCGTCTGATACACAAATTGGCCCACTTGCCCGCCCTGACTTGCGGGACAAGCTTGCACAACAAATAAATGATAGTGTTGCAGCGGGTGCTAAAATTATTTTTCAGCACAGCACACAACCTGCTAAAGGATACTTCTACCCTCCTACATTACTTGCTAATATTAATGAGCACACACCTGCCTACCATGAAGAACTATTTGGACCTGTATTGAGCATTTATACGTATCAAACTGAAGCCGAAGCCATACAATTGGCCAATGCCACTAATTTTGGACTTGGAGGCTCGGTATGGAGCAACGATAATGAACAAGCCTACTCTATTGCAAAGGCGCTGCGCTGTGGTCAAGTAAATATCAATAGCATGGTAAAATCAGATGCACGTTTTCCGTTTGGAGGCTATAAAAAATCAGGCATCGGCAAGGAGCTTGGTGCCTGGGGATTGAAAGAGTTTTGTGAGGTTAAAACGGTGTGGAAGGAATAAGGACAGCCTTTTGTCTAATAATTTTTGTGATTTACGATAAAGTATAAAGCGTGATTAAGCATGACTTTAAGCAAGGTATGAAAGGTGAGCACAAGACGTCATGGAGGAAATTTGAATTCCATTTCAAATTCAACATTTATCTCACCTCATTCGCATTACAACAATTGTTGTAATATGTATCAATTTATTACTTTCATTTCTTTCCCTACCAGCACAATTTGTATAAGTTAGCAACGGAAATCAAATGCAAATTAACTGTTTTGTAAACGCTATTGAAACATAGTTAACAGCTACAATCCTGTATTTAATTTTTTTAAATATTCATCGTTCGCCTAATTTGTTACGACAATTTTTATAACTTTCGTTGACAATTGTTTTTGCTCTATTCGTAGAAAGTAAACTCCTTGTTCCAAATTTTGCAATTGCGTCTGTGCATTGGTTATACCTTCTTTTACAATACGCCCTTCTATATCTACCAATTGGTAATAACTGCCAGCTACAGTTTCTATTGTTATATTACCTTTACTTGGATTAGGGTAAACAAAAACAGTATTATCGGCAACTTCTTTTTCATTTACATTAAGCATATCATTTTCAGAAATTACAATATAAAAGCGGTTACGACCAAATGTTTGTGGAATTGAAGTATTAATGTTGAATGTATAACTTTTTTGTATCATCAGGTCTGTTGCTGTTTTATCATAAGTATCAATTAAAGTAACACGATCCATGATTGCCAATTCCTTACTATTTTTAAAATGAAAATGGTAGATACCTGAAGCGCCCCCGACATTCAAACGGATGGTGTCATTATTTGTAGAAGTTGGCCTGCAACTGATGGTTAGGTCTAAGTTGTCTTCGCCCCAACTTGAAACCGAAGTTGATGATGCTATTTTTTCTACATCATATATATCTTTATTGGTAGATGCATCCGTTATGTACTTCACAGCCATTTCATCTCTGTTAAAACTATCACGAATAAGCTGTAAATAAAAGGCGCTGTTATTGGTATTTTTAAATAAGCCGTTTCCTACGGATGTCGTTTTATGGGATTCTGTTATTGTGAGGGAGGGGTTATTGGCTCGTGCCTTTATCCAAAAAGACTGACCCGATGCAATGATTCCATTACTTAATCCACCAGTACCAATATTTGATGTGGCACTATAAACTTCATATGTATTTGTAACGGGATTATATACCCAAACACTTGGCGCAAGATTGGTATAATTTGTTCCCGAAAATACTGAATCGGAAGAACTACCCGTACGACCTGCATCGTGTATTGCATCCCAATCAATAGCACTTGCATAGGGATTGCCTATAAGGTTCCAACCATCTTTATTTTCATTGCCTGCACCACTATTGGTATATGTTATCGGAATTGAAATATTACCTTGATTCAATGTTCCGCGCAAATCCATTGTAACAGCGGTTTGAGGAGTGGTGGAATTAGCCACACCTATACTGTTTGTATCGCTTCTGTCGCCTCTTACAAATAGTCGATAGCCAATTCCAGGTTTCATTAAACTGTCTATATGATTTATTGAAGTCCAGCCATTAGAAGAACTACCTGTGTCGGCTTCATTATAAAAATATACAGAGGGGCTATTAGTATTGGTGGCATCGAAACCATTGCTATTTATGGTGTTAACTGTATTTCCTATTCCCGGACCTGTAACGAACATCTCCTGTCGAATATCTTGTAGCGTAGCATCTTGAACAGGTGAACTAATAAAGCGCCATCTACGTCCAAAATTATTGACCGAACTTGGAGGTGTCATAGCAGGTATAAACCGTTCAACCCTCATATTAGTAGCATTATTTAGTGTGCCTGTAATTTGTCCAATTGAAGCCGTACCTGTAGCATCTGATTTTAAGGTAACCGGTTTGCCACCACAATCAACTTCACCAGCGATAGTTAAGGTTTTGATTGGAGAAATAACTAATGCACCGGCATCGCTTATAAGAAGTGTTTTACCTGCTTGTATTGTTAAGTCAATATCTAGGATTGGTGTTCCACTTGGTATTGCAATATCAATTGTTCCGCTTGGCACTGATCCTAAGTTCCAATTGGTTGGATTACTCCAAGTGCCATTGCCACCAGACCAAATATAATGACCTGTAGAAAACTCATAAGCACCTATATCTGGAGGCACTGATCTCGTTTTGTTATCATAGTCAACAGCAATTGAACCCAATTGAGCACCATTGCCATTCAATAAAGCTGTAGTTAGTATGTTTGTAGAATCAGGACGTAAAAAATTATTAGAAGCACCATTTACACTAAAGAATGATACCAAACCAGATTTAGAAGAACTTTCTCTGCTAGGTGCAAGAATTGTTTGAAGTTGCGTGAGGGTTTGAGCATTATTAATACTATCAGAGAACAGTAAATTATTAACTCCAGGTGTCCCTGCATAAAATAAATTATTATTTGAACTTGATAAGTAATTGGTGTCATAGGCTATGCCTGTGAAAGAACGTAATAATGCAACTGTTTTACCAGCACCACTAGGTATAGATGAATTGCTAATGATATTATTCCGCATATCCAAAGTAGTTCTTGTGTTACCATGATATATGCCGGCCGTCCCGAAATCTGTACCTGATGAAGAAGCGTTAATGTGAAGCGTGTTAAAATACAGATTACACAATCCGGAATGAGGAATTGTATCCTCATCTCCGAGCTGAATTCCTATCACAACTTTATTAATACTGGATGTATTAGGTGCTTTTAAATCATTAATAAGATTATTGTAAATATTCCACTCATTATCTTTAGACAAATTAGCTACTGAAATTCCAATAACGGTTGGTATAGTGGGTGAGCCAACTCCGTTATTAGCAATGTTGTAAATTTTATTATTAAATACATTGCCATTTTTACAATCAAGCAGGTACAATCCGAACAACTGATGGTTACCCGTACCATTACTTGAAATATTGCTTATACTGTTACTAAATATCGATATGGCATTGTTAGTTATTTCTCCCACAGTTGAAACACCCACAGTACGGTTATCACCGATACCTCCTGCATTGTACAAATTACTTATCGTGTTATTGAAAATACTGTTCGGTAGATTACTGGTGCTGGCCCCAAAAGTTTGAAAATGAATACCTTCAAGCCTTACCGAAATGGTGGTTGAAGAACATGCAAGATTGGTGATTGTATTTTCATAACAATTTAATACTCCATAAGCCCTCAGGCTAAGCCCAAAAATGCCATCCGGAGCACTGATGTTTTCGATGGTGTTATTGAATACAGCCGTTTTATTAATACCAAAATCAGTCACCGATAGCCCAGTTGTAGAACCACTACCTATGGTCCAGTTACGGAATATATTGTTGCTAATCGTTTTTGTGCACGACCCAATATCATTAACAGACCATCCGACCATGCTTGTAGAGCCGGCAATAGTTATATTTGAAAAATTATTTCCGGAGTTAATTATAGAAGCCGTTGTATCTGAATTGTTTCCAGAAGCACAAAGTGTAACAGTGCCCGCTGTACCCATATTAGTAAAACCTGATACAATGCTATTATTACTTAATGTTTGAGAACCGTTGGCAGGTAAAGAAACAGCATTTTGAATAAAAATAATATTACCAGTTGTATTTACACTAAGGTTAGTAAACGTATTGCCACTGATGGTTTGAGTTAGTGTAGCTGCATCGTTTCTTATATAGCTGTTTAAACCGTTACTAGCCACCGCATACACAACTCCCCTGATATCATTATTTTGAATCGATACATTGCATGCAGCTGTACCATTAAAATTAAAAATGCCTAAAAAATGTCCGCTATTGGCTACTGTATAAGTGACCAAATTACTTGTGGCATCGCCCAGTTTATTATTGTTTAAAGTAAGAGCAGATGATACAGCGCCTGTATTTTCAATTGCTCTAAATGAAGCAGTAGTGTTTGATATGGTAATGTTACGAACAGTATTGCTGTTAATCGTTAAAACAGTGGTTGATGCAGAGTTTCTAAGACCATAGGAAGTTCCACCTGTGCCTGCTACAGTAGAATTGGTAATCAAGTTTACACTCATGCTCAAAGCACTTCCACCGGTATTTACAATTCCACTAAAAGAAGAAGCTGCTGTAGTGCCAAAAACTACTGTGTTTGCAACCGTATTGCTATCTATATTAATCGTTCCTGAAGCCGCATTATTTATACCTACGACAGAACAAACCCCTGTGGTGGTATTATCTCCCATTGCTATGGAATTGGCAAGTGTAGGACTGCCAATGGTATTGTGCCTGATGGTAAAATTACCCAATGTGCCGGCAGTGGAAATTCCTATAAAACTATACGATGAAGTAGCAGCCGAGCTGGTACTGAAACCGCTAATCACATTGTTTTGTATATTAGCCGTAGTATTAGCCGATGCCACATAAATACCGTTAATCCGGACAGCAGTTGTGGTTGTGTTATTGGCTATAATTGGGCTTGAATTACTTCCAATGGTATCGGCTGCAGTTGTTCCAATATTTACCGTACCTGAATTTACAGCAATGCCTGAGAATACGCCAAGACCACTATTAGAAGTGCTAGATGTTGTAAAACTGATACCGGCTACTGTATTGCCATGTATATTTGAAACCGTTGTATTAGCTGTTAATTCAATACCACGATAAAGAGTGGTAAATGCTCCATCATATATAGTTGTTCCTGTCCCCGCATCACTGGCAAAGCCAATACTATTATTATTGATGGTGTACCCTCCTGCCGAAGCTGTAATCACAGCGATACCCCGGATAGTTCTGCTATTTGTAGTTGACGTTCGGGCAGCGGTTTGAAATAATTTATTATTGGTAATGGTCCAGGCAGCGCTATTCGATGCTAAAAGTATACCTGAAGTAGAAAGTGTAGGACTAAAATAATCACGAATGGCATTGTTGTGAATGATATTGCCACTGTTATCAATAGCCACCGATGTACCGGCAGAATAGATAGCGTTTACAGGTAAATTACTTCCTACAGGTGTAATGGCGCAATTGGAAATGGTATTGCCATCGTTGCCTGTGGTAATTCCGGTTGAAAAGAATATGGTTCCCGAGGTAGCTAAAGTGCTCGAGCCGGATATAGTACAATTGGTGATGGTATTGTTGCTTGCATCTGCAATAAAACGAATGGTTGATGTTCCTGCCGTAGCTGATACGGTGGTGTTTAAAATGGTCAAAGAGTTTCCTCCTGTGTTTAACCCATTAATGGTTACATTATCAGCTCCGTTTAAGTTGATTAGCGGATTGCCTGCGGTGGTTGCACCGGTAATGGTTCTGGCTCCATCAGGTGTAATGGTAAGCGTGGTCCATGCTCCTGCATTTAAAGTTGCTGTCGATGTCAATTCATCAGTATTGTTCCTAATAGAAATAGCAATATTAGCACCTGTTTGAGCTCCACCGTTTATGACAGTAAAGGCACTACCCAAGGTGGCATAAGTTCCGTTTCCTACCAAGGCACCTGTTACAACTACCGGGTTAATAACAGGGATACCATTTTGTTCAAATGCACCCATATCAGGAGCAGTTCCCGTGCTTGTTGTACCTGCATTGCCCTGTCTAATATCATCTTCGTAATCTGTAGTAATTCCCGCAATATTAACTCCGCCACTTTCAATGGCACTCGCAACAGTGGTATCTGGTTTTAAGAAATTTGAGTTACTGGCAACGGCACTTAAGAAAGCAGTGTTTTCACTTGCTGAATTTATTTCCCGTGGCTGTACAAATACTTGTAAGTCATTTAATGTGCGATATGTGGTAGTAAGTGCTGAAAGCAATACATTTCTGGTGCTGGGAATTCCGGCATAAAACAGGTTGTTGTTGGATGATGAATCATAATTATTTAATGCAGCAGCACTTCTATAATAAGCTGTGGTTACACCGGTTCCGTTAGATGTAGAGTTATTGATAATAACATTGTTATTTAATATCAACCTAGCTGTAGTAGCAGTTGCACTTGCAGCATGATACAAACCCCACGACCCGAAATTGATAGCTGTAGATGTAGCGTTGAGGTATACAGAATTATAGTATAAACGGTAAGTACTGTTTGCTAATGTAGAGTTGATTAGGATTCCTCTTATAGCACCCACACCCGAAATATTTGGACCTTTTATATCACCAACAATATTATTGTAACAGATTAATTCTCTACCCCCTGTAATACTTAGTCCATTCACAGCAGCAGAGCCTGTTGTTACTCCATTTTCAGCTATGTCATATACTTTGTTTCTATACATAATTACCGTGTCGGTTGTTGCTCCGCTAATTGCTATACCTTGCGCTATCGGGCTGGTAGCACCCGATCCTGAAATATTATTTAATTCATTCGAGTAAACAGATACAGTACCCGTGCCACCCGTAACATTAATACCTGTTACAACAGCTGATGCCCCCGTTGATGACAGGGTATTGATGGCATTAGAAAAAATATTAACAGCAGTAGAATTATTAGCTGAAGCCAATGCTGTAACAGCACCACCTGTTCCGGTTGATGACAAGCCAATAATGGTATTGCCATTTACATTTAATACGGTAGCATTTCCAGTAGCAGCAATGATCAATCCGGTAATTGCAGCCTGACCGGTAATGGTTGAAATGGTATTGTTTGCAATGGCCGAAGTATTTCCAAAACCAGATAACGTCATCACTGTTACTGCACCTGTTACACTTGTATAGTTGGTAAACGTGTTGTTGGATACAGTTTTTGTAGTTAAACCCGCATCCAATTGGCTCCAACCTGTTATGGTACTTGTACCTGAAACGGTAATATTAGAAAAATTGTTTCCGGTATTGGTAATGGTGGCGGTGGCATTGGATGTGGCAGCTGTGGTAAAAACAGTTACCGCTCCGCTTGCTCCCGACCTTGTATAGGCCGTTACAATGCTGTTGTTGTTGATGGTTTGAACACCTCCGGCTGGCAAAGCCACATTATTTGAGATAAACGTTGCAGCTCCAGTAGTGTTTACTGTTAAATTAGTAAAAGTATTACCAATGATATTTTGTGTTAAAGTAGCGGCTGAGTTGATTAGATAATTATGGGCATGACTAGCTGCAGCTGTATGCACAATTCCTCGTATATCATTATTTTGAATAGATAACGAACTAGCTGCTGTTCCTGCCGAATTCGAGATTCCTGTAAAGGTTCCGCTATTGGCTACTGTATAAGTGATTAAACCTCCTATGGCATCGCCTAATTTATTGTCATCTATGGCAATGGAAGAGGTTACTGCTCCTGAGTTTGAAATGGCAGTGAAGATTCCGGTGGCATTTGATATGGTGAAACTACGAATGGTATTCCTGCTTATGGATAACGAACTAGCTACTGCAGAATTATTTATACCAAGTGAAGTACCAGCAGTGCCTGCAACCAAAGCATTGGCAATCAGGTTTGATAGTATTGTAACACTGCTGCCACCGCCATTAACAATACCACTTATAGATGATGCAGCTGTTGTTCCAAAAACTCTTGTATTTGCAACTGTATTGCTGTCAATGCTGATTGTTCCTGTAGCTGCATTGTTAATACCCTGAATCGTGCATACACCTGTGGTAGTATTTGTATTACCCATGACAATGGAGTTAGCCCGTGTATTGCTGCCTATGGTATTGTTTCTGATGGTAAAATTACCTGTGGTGCCTGCAGTGGCAATGCCTATAAAACTATGCGGAAAAGTAGCATCTGAGCCGGTACTGAATCCACCAATGATATTGTTATGTATAGCACTCGTAGCACTGGCAGATGCAGCATAAATACCATTAATGCGGACAGCAGTGGTGGTTGTATTGTTGATGACAATGGATCCGCTGTCGATTGCACTTCCTATGGTATTGGATGTAGTGGTACCAATATTAACCGAGCCTGAACTCACTGCAATACCGGAAAATACACCAAGTGCAGATGCACTTGTACTAGAAGTTGTAAAGTTAATTCCTGCTATGGTATTGCCTTGTATATTGGAAGTTGTGGTATTACCGGTAAAATCAATACCACGATAAACAGTGGTAAATGCTCCATCATAATTAGTAGTTCCTGTTCCAGATGCATT
>CAYSBE010000043.1:0-4905 GCA_964429245.1 uncultured Bifidobacteriaceae bacterium
TGACATCACTGCAATTGTCGAGACACTATGATACCACTACCTATAACAGCGGCCTTAAGCAAGTGCCGTTAATTTAGTAACATCATCATTTTTCTTCGCATTTTTATTTATCTTGGTTGACAGATTTTCGTTCCGCAATCGGCACCTGCGTAAGGCCGCAGAACGTTGAGGCGAAACCCTTTACTTACGAAAGTTGCTTCGTGCTTCGCACTCCCGCCCCTTTCTCCTTTTCGTTCGCCTCAATGACCCGCTTGACCAAATTTGCCTTTCATATAGTTAGGGCTTCGCCTAACTATCGCTTGATGAAATTTGATGCCTCCTTTCGTGTTCCCAATCCCAAAATAAATTTTGGTATTTTCACACTCTTCTCGGAACTTCGTCAAGCGGGCCATTATCGATAAGTTTAAAATAAATGTCTTATAAAAAACAAAGTGTTAAACATTCAAAGTAAAAAATTGAAAAAACTATTTATCATAACAGTTCTATTTATTTTATCTAATTCCCTAGTTAAAGCACAAGATGAAAAAATAGATTCGCTAAAGTCTAATCTAAATAAGAATTCGATAAATATTAGTCTTGGCCCGGGTGGCATATTGGCACTGTTTCTTCCTGCTCATGTTTCTTATGAAAGATTGTTTCAGGGTAAAGTTTTTGGTAGTAGAAATTCAACCATTGCAGACTTCGGAGTAGGTGGTGCTGCACATTGGGATGGGGAAAGTCCGTTTATAATTAGTCGTTTTGGAATCTTAACTGGTAGCAGACGCAGTCATTTTGAGGCAAAAGCTGGTGTTTGCTATTTTTGGGATGGAGATTTACAAGGTTTATTTCCTTCTGTTTCCGTTGGGTACAGAAAACAAAAACCGGGTAGTGGTTTTATTTTCAGGACAGGTGTTGGTTTTCCAGATGCTTTGTACGTAAGTTGGGGATATAGTTTTTAACTTACCTCAAGGTGTTTATTATTTAAGGTTCTATCATAAATGTATATTTTGTGTGAAGAAATAAATTAAGCAAAAACCAGCCTGTAACCCCAAATAAGCTGAAGCATGGATTCGGTTATTCGAAGGAAGTTCAGTGCTATAAATCGCTACCTTCACCAAGTACAAGACCTTAGCACCAATACTGAAAAAAGACAATGATAAAAATATATACATTTATAATTTGCTTTGGAATTATGCAGACCATATTTGGACAAATGACAATTGAAAAAGAAAAAGCACTTCAAACTGTCTTGGATAAAACAGTTGATGGTAAAAAAGTATTTGGGACATCTTTTGCCTTCAAAAAAGACAGTATCAAATGGCAAGGGGCATCGGGCAATTTTTCAATAGACCAACCTTACTTTATAGCAAGCACTACAAAATTATTTACTACTGCAATTGTTCTTAAACTAAGAGCAGAAGGCAAACTAAGTCTAGATGATAAAATAAGTAATTATATTGAGAAATCAATTTTAACAGGTCTACACATTTACAAAGGGAATGATTATTCTCAAGATATAACCATTAGGCACCTTCTGGCTCATACATCGGGCTTGCCTGACTATTTTCAAGGCAAAGGAACAAGTGGCAAAAGTTTAGAAAATGAAATAACAGAAGGTAAGGACCAATTTTGGACGTTTGAACAAGCCATTGAAAGAATAAAGCAATTGAAACCACTTTTTGCACCTGGAGCAAAAAATAAAGCTCATTATTCTGATGCAAATTTTCAGATTTTAGGGAAAATAATCGAGGTAATAACGCATAAACCCTACTCTAAAAACTGTAAAGAATATATCACTCAACCGCTTGGTTTGACAAAAACCTACTTGTATGAAGACGCAACTGATAAAATACCAAAAACACTATATTACAAAGTCAACGAACTGAACATACCCCAAGCAATGACATCTTTTGGGGCAGACGGTGGAATGGTTTCAACTTCTACCGATATGCTTATTTTTATTGAAGCCTTTTTTACAGGCAAATTATTCCCATCAAATTATATTGACGAATTGCAAGAATGGAATCGTATTTTTTTTCCGATGAAATCTGGTATTGGCATTCACTTATTCAAACTACCCTGGCTTTTTAATCCAACAGGTGCTGTTCCTTATTTCATAGGGCACTCTGGACTTTCAGGGGCTTTAGCATATTACAGCCCAAAAGAAAATATATTTATTGTTGGTACAGTAAATCAGGTAGCACACCCCGATATTTCCTTTAAGACAATGATTAAACTCACTCAAAAAATATTGCAGAAATAAAGCTGCATGTAGCTAATAGGAAATAGAAGCAAGAGCATTGATGGTATTACTGAACTTTGATGATTACATTGCCATTTACAGCCAAGAAAAACAGATAAAAAAAAGCCCGAATCAAATTCAGGCTTGTTAGTCTATTTTATAAAAGATGAAATATGAATTTGGTTATTCCAAAAACAATACCACTCCTATTATTACTTTGCTTTTCTAAAAAGGGAGCGCGTGATAAAAATACTCGAGCTGGTATTTCCATTACATTACTTGTGCTTGAGCCAGTTGTAAATTGATATAATTCCCAACCGCCAAGGCTGTATTCATTTACCTTATCAACGATGAGTTTGTCGTTATTGGCAATATTGGAAAAGTTAATACCTACCAAACTGTAAAAGTTCATAAGCTACTGAATCATTTGTAGCAGCAGGTTTAAATGCCCAAATGCTGAACAAACCCAAAGTAAAAAGCGCACCCAATGCGATGTAACTAAAATTGTTTTTCATGTCTTTTATTTAATTATATTAAAATATAAATAATTCGCGATTATATGAAACAGCTAATCTTTCTTTTTGTCATTTTACCTTTTACCACGTTTGCAAAAGCTGAATATGCGATTCTAAAACTAAGCAATTAATTGTGGAGAAGCCTGGTGATACACTCATTGGAAAACCATATGATGTATACTTAAAAGACGGAAGTAGAAACAAGCAAAACTACATATTTAGAAACCAGAGAATTTTAATTGATGCAACATTTAAAGTGGATTTATTTAACTCTAGAAGAAGTTCAACCAAAACAGGCTCCATAAAAGTAACGGTGATATACAGGTGCGAAGTTGATGGTAAAAAAGATAAGCGTACGAGTGAGTATATTTTTTACCTTGATGACGAAAGAAAATTTACCGTAAAAGAATTATTTGTATTTAAAAACGGCTTAAAGTCGACCCAACACACGCTTACTTATAAAAGTGTGGTGGCTGAGTAATCAAAATAGTATTGATATAAAAATTGTTAGACATTACATATTTTCAGTAACTAAATATTAATGATATAACATTAAATTAACTGATTATTAAAAGTGTAAATTGAATTGAGACATACATTGCATGCTTTCAATTTTTAGATGACCGAAGTAATATTATCGATACTAGCGGGATTGGTTCTTTTCCTTTTCGCTGTAAATAGTTTGTCAGATACCATCCAATTAGCAATTGGAGAAAAAGCAAATAATTGGATACGTAGGTTTACCTCAAATACATTCAGCAGCGTAATAGTTGGTGTAGTTGTCACTACATTATTAGATTCTTCGTCTGCTGTAATTATCATCACCATTGTGCTGGTAAATTCAAAAATACTTTCTTTTAAGCAAGCAATGGGAATTGTATTGGGTGCAAATATTGGCACCACCATCAGCAGTCAAATAATCGCTATGGATATAGGCAAGTACTCTCCTGTATTGTTACTTATCGGATTTGTATTGTTGTTAATTTCAAAATCTGAACGCATCAACAATACCGGAAAAATCATCCTTTATTTTGGTGTGCTATTTTTTGGCTTATTTACGATGGAAAATGCAGTGGAACCATTAAGAGAAGAAGCTTTTTTTACAGATTGGCTAAAGAAAACTGAAAATCCAATATTTGGCGCGATAGTTGGCGCAGTAGTTACATTAATCATTCAATCATCATCAGCAACAGTAGGCATGGCGATCATTCTTTCCAAAAAAGGATTAATTGGTATTGCAGGTGGTGTAGCCGTTATGATTGGCGCAGAATTGGGCACATGTAGCGATACGCTATTGGCAACTATAAAAGGCAGTAGGGCTGCAATAAAAACCGGTATTTTTCACCTTACATTTAATTTATTATCCATCATTATAGGATTGATTTTGTTTTCACCATTCATTAGTTTGGTTACATACATAAGTCAAGATGCACCAATTGAGCGAGTAGTTGCCAATGCCCATATGATATTCAATATCACAGGTGTGTTGTTATTTGTATGGACCATTCCATTTTTCCATAATTTATTAAACAAAGCTTTGCCAGACAAAGATTAACAGGAATAAGACGCTTAAAAAATCTTGATTTTTGGGCAACTGTAAATCAACTGGTAATCAGTGATTATATGTTTGGTTGATAAGGGCAGTTTCCATATTGAAAAACAACGCCATATTTTTTTTAGTTTGCGGCCCATGTTTAACCGCCTCGTTTTACTTTTTCTATGCATGTATCATGCTGCTGGGGCTCAAACATCTATGCCTAATACAATTGCGGCTTTGCAAACCAATGCTTACATCAAATTGGATGGAAAAGCTGATGAACCATTTTGGCAAGAAGCTACACGAATATCCAACTTCACCCAGCGGGAACTTAATTTTGGTGAACCAGCCAGCGAACGGACCGAAGTAGCAGTAGCCTACAACCAAGATTATTTATACTTAGCCGTTTGGTGTTATGATAAAAATCCAAATGAAATTATTGCCCGTGAGCTAAAACGCGATTTCAACTATGACCTAGACGATAATTTTATGGTTGTTATTGACACGTATAACGACAAGCGTAACGGGTTTATGTTCATTACCAATCCCAATGCTGCAAGAGCCGACTTACAGGTATTTAATAATGGAGGTTCGTCCAACATTTATTGGAATGGTGTTTGGAATGTGCAAAC
>CAYSBE010000043.1:5005-20626 GCA_964429245.1 uncultured Bifidobacteriaceae bacterium
CAATTTGTAGAAATCAAACCTTATGCCTTGGGTGGTGTGCAATACGACAAAAATAAGGGGAGTGAAGTAGGAACACTTGGTGGCGATGTAAATTACCTGCTCTCCCCTACTTACCGATTGAATCTTACCTTTAATACCGATTTTGCACAAGTTGAGTCTGACCAACAACAGGTCAATATTACCCGCTTCCCTTTATTTTTTCCCGAATTGCGTGAGTTCTTTCTAGAAGGAGATGATTATTTTAATATGGGATTTGGAGGCAACCGCATCATTCCTTTTTATACCCGAAGAATCGGATTGGACCAAAACAGAGAAGCTGTTCCCATTATTGCAGGTGCTAGGCTGCTAGGCAAAGAACGCAACAGCACGCTTGGGCTGATGAGTATACAAACAGCAGAAACCGAAATTGAACCACTCACCAATTATACCATTGGCAGTTGGCGACAAGATGTGGGTAAGCAAAGTGTATTTGGGTTGATGAGTGTAAATAAATTTGAGAACAACCGGTGGCATACCACTACCGGAGTGAATGGCCGCTATAGCACCTCCAAATTTTTAAGAAACAAAAACCTGGATATTGGAGGCGCATTTATCCAAACTTACAACACGGATTCAGGCTATCAAGCCAAAGCATATGCCTATCGGGCATTCATTGCATACCTCAATGATAAATTTACCGTATTTGCCTCCACGCAACAAAGTCCTGCCCCATTTAACCCCGAAGTTGGTTTGATGTTGCGCTCAAACTTCAGAGAATCATTTGCCGAAGTAGCTTTTAAGCCGCGACCAAAAAAGCATTTTAAGTGGATCAGGCAATTTGAATTTGTACCATTAGGGATAACCTATACCCAATATGATGACACGCGTGATTTGCAATCATTTGAATACAAACTGCAATTTGTTGGCTTTGAAACCCGCAAAGGAGAACGGTTTATCATTGACTCACGGTGGGTTGCCGAAGGATTAATTACCGATTTTGATATCACCAAAAAAATTACCATATCCAAAGGCACATATGAATGGCAGCAATGGAATGCCGAACTACGTACCTTTAGGGGAAGGCGATTTTCAATCATCAGCAGATTCATTTATGGCGGATTTTATGACGGTACCAGCACCCAAACACGAAACGAATTGTTGTGGCGTACTTCCAAATTTTTCAATATCAGCCTGCGTCATGAGTGGAATAACGTCCATCTGCCTGAGGGCAAATTCTACACCAACCTTATCGGTTCTCGCATTGAGTATGCTGTAAATCCAAATGTATTTGGTTCTTTTTTAACCCAATGGAACAATTCGCAAGAGGAAATTAATTTCAATTTCCGCCTTCATATCATTCCTAAAATTGGAACCGATTTTTTTGTTATTGTCAATCAAATTGTGTCTACTCAATCAGATAATTTGGTTTTTCAACGAACTACAGCATTGGCCAAATTAGTTTGGCGATTTACGTTATAATCATTCTTTGTTAAACTCATCTTCCAATGGAATATGGATTTCTTTTGTTTGAATCCAATTGGTAAATTTTCCGATAAATGGGGTGAATGCCAACCCAATAAATACATGATAAACAGTATGAAAAATAGCTACTTGAAGGTATAAGCGGTTATCAAAAGAAGCAAGTGCAGGCTCAATTAAAGAAAGAAATGGCAAAAACACAATTAAGCCAGTTAGGTTAAATACAAAATTGGCGTATGCGCCTCTTTTGGCATTTGGGGTGTAGCGCAACGATTGGTAAAGCGCAGTGCTGGTAGCGCCTAAATTGCTTCCCATGATTACCCCAATGGCTATGTGAAGCGTGAGCAAATCATGCATAGCCAAAACGATAAGAACCCCTGCAACAAACGAGCTTGATTGAAGCAATATGGTTAATACTAGGCCCACCAATAATGTAAACCAAAACTCCTGAAAAAGAACGAGTTCTTCCATATCCCACTCTGTGCGGTCGAAACCAGCCATATAATCAGAGAGTAAAGAAATGCTGAACAACGTAAACCCAAAATAGAAAAACGCTTTTCCATATAAATGAGCTTTTATGGGCATGGCACTTAAAAAAGTACCGAAAATGATAAAATAAGGCCCAATATTACTCAAGTTCATGGCTACAATCCAGGCGGTGGCTGTTGTTCCAAGGTTACTCCCGAGCAAAACAGAAAAAGCTTGCTGCAACGAAATGACACCCGCATCCACCATGGCAATGGCCATACCGCTTACCGCACTACTCGATTGAATAATGGCAGTAAGCAGTCCGCCTACAATAAAACCAGATACCCGATTGTGTGAAAAACGTGACAACCGGTCCCTGAATTTTAATGCATTATTATTCTTTATCTCATCACTGAAACTTCGTAATCCATACAGAAACAAGGAGATAGTAGATACAGCTAAGATGAGCAGGTTGAAATTACTTATCATGATTTAAATCAATGTTCGTGTGCAAAAAAAAGGAATATATGACACGAATAACGTTATTTTTGCGCCACTTTATATCATAAATAAAATGGACATTTTTGAAAAACTGAACAAAAGAGCCGGACCGCTAGGTCAGTATGCCGATGACGCTTATGGTTATTACATGTTTCCGAAACTGGAGGGTGAAATAGGACCACGTATGAAATTTAAAGGGGTGGAAATGCTTAACTGGAGTTTAAATAACTACCTTGGGCTTGCCAATCACCCGGAAGTTCGCAAAGCAGATGCAGAAGCGGCAGCCAATTTTGGATTGGCTTATCCAATGGGTGCGCGCATGATGAGTGGCAACTCAAGCTACCACGAACAATTAGACCGTGAGCTTGCAGCATTTGTTGGCAAAGAAGATGCGGTTTTGGTAAATTATGGCTATCAAGGTATTTTAAGTGCCATCGATGCACTTGTTGACCGCCATGACGTAATTGTTTATGATGCCGAAAGTCATGCATGTATCGTAGATGGCGTGCGCCTTCATATGGGCAAACGTTTTGTTTACAAACACAACAATATTGATGACTTAGAAATACAATTGCAACGTGCACAAAAATTAATCGAAGGCACAAATGGCGGCATCTTGGTGATTACGGAAGGGGTATTTGGAATGACAGGTGCACAAGGCAAAATAGCTGAGGTAGTAAAATTAAAAGCAAAATATAATTTCCGCTTATTGGTAGATGATGCGCATGGACTAGGCACATTGGGAAAAACCGGTGGCGGTGTAGGTCAAGAGCAAAATTGCAATGAAGGCATTGATATTTACTTCGGCACGTTTGCAAAATCATTCGCATTGATTGGTGGTTTTCTTGCAGGAAACAAAGACATTATCAAATATTTGAGGTATAACCTACGCTCACAAATTTATGCCAAGACACTGCCAATGCCAATTGTAATTGGTGCGCTGAAACGCCTTGAGCTAATTCGCAACCATCCAGAGTTGATTGAAAGACTTTGGACTGTAGTTGGAGCATTGCAAAATGGACTTAAAGCACAAGGATTTGATATTGGACACACAAATAGCTGCGTGACTCCGGTGTTAATGAAGGGGACTGTAGGTGAAGCCACAGCTGTGGTGCATGACCTTCGTGCCAATTATAAAATATTCTGCTCGGTAGTTATTTATCCGGTGATTCCTAAAGGAATGATTCTTTTGCGTTTGATACCTACTTCAGTGCACACTTTGGCTGATGTGGAACAAACCATAAAAGCATTTTCTGAAGTGCGTGCCAAACTTGCCGAAGGTGCTTACCGTGTGGATGAAGGTATTTTATCTGCCAAAAACTTCTAACCCAATATTTGTAAAAATTCATCCCAAACGCCTCTGAAGACTCAGGGGCGTTTTTTTTGCCTTGATACATCTGCAATTAAGTGCGTTTGCCTTTTGAAGCTTGGTATGTTTGCTACACTTAGGCTAACTTGCATAGTATGTTTAATCCTGAAATACTTGAAAGTATTGTTACTACACAAATGCCCTTTGGAAAATACAAAGGAACGCTGCTATGCGATTTGCCTGATTTTTATTTAGAATGGTTTGCAAGACAAGGTTTTCCAAAGGGGAAACTCGGAATGCAATTGAGTACGGTATTTGAAATTAAGCAAAATGGATTACATGAAATCATTGACGGGCTTAAGCGATTGAAATAAGTGGAATATTCGCTAATTTAAACTGCCTATAACTTAATTCAAATTAAATTGCCTTAATACGATTTCTGCTCTTACAATATCATCTTTGTTAAACTCAGAAAATACAATAGAAGTGCCGCTTATCTGTACCAATTTATTAGGAAATTTCTGATTAAAGGTATTCATGAATTGTGTAACGCCATTCCAAATACCGCAATCATGCCACAAAATGATTCCACCTTCCTTACTTAATAATTTTATTGCTTGAACAGAATCATTCAAGACATATTCGTAAGCATGTGAGCCATCCACAAACACAATATCGCAAAGATTGTAGTAGGGACTAAAATCAAAAGTGGCAGAATCACCGTACAACTGTTTAATTTTTGACGAAACCGGATTTCCCAAAAAACGTAATCCCGAAACAGGTTTATCTACATACACCTTTTCGTATGTAGCTAATGGATATTTGACCTCATCTAATTGCTTAGCGGGTAAATCAAGTGTAAAAATACCACAATTCGTAGACGAGTTTAGCGCCAAATGCAATGTAGTTCGGCCATCAAATGTGCCAATTTCAAACACATTTTTTCTAGCATATAATTTGGCAATCATGCTAATAACGTTTAGTTCATAAAGTGAAATATTTCCATCTACACCCTCTGATGAGGCAATGATTATATCAGGTTCACCCTTAAGTATATTGGTAATACGCTCATGTTTTAGTTGTGTTTTTATCTTCGTGCTGTATCCAAAATGATTACCAATAATGTAAATAAGATTTCGATGCCGTTTGAAAAAGAAACCGACAACAAACACATAAGCCATGCCCAACAAAGCAATTATATAAGTTGCAAAAAACCTCATACGCTAGCAATATAGTATTTATAGATTATTTCAATCAATTACAAAAAAGTAATTTAAAAAGTTAAAAGCCAAGTATAGCTACCAAACGCGGAAATGTCAATACCAACCTAAAGGCAACAATTGGCTGTTTGCGCATAACTCTTTTAAATTTATACAACAATGCTTGATCAATGCAAGTATGCCATAAGGTATCGTTTTTTGTAGCTTTTAGTTGCGATGCATATCTTACCGCTTGGCACATTTCGGTATATGAAAATTTAGTGCGGTAATCAAATAAACACAAGTGATTTTCCAATGATTGCGGTGGACATTGCGCCTCTCTCTTTAATGTGCGTTCAATATCAATGATAAATTCTTGCTGATGTATAGATTGCTTATGATGCATGCGATAAAACAATAATGGCTCAGGTAAATTTGCTAATTGCATGCGCTTGGCTAGCCTACTAAAAAATTCGTAATCCTCGGCATACGCATAGCTTTCATCATACCTGTTTTTTCCTAAAGATGAGGCCTTCATCATCACCGATGACTGAAAGAATGGCGATTGCCAAACGGTATAAACCTTCAAAGCATCGTCTGTCAATGGCTTTGTGAGCAAACGCCTATGCTGACGAATATTATCACTTACAATTTCTGCAAAACTCCCACACGCATCAATTTTAGTGTGAGCTTGTAGAAATTTCAATTGCTTTTCAAAACGAGTAGGATCAGCCAAATCATCCGCATCCATCCATGCGATATAATTTCCTGTTGCTACATCTAGGGCTTTATTCAATGCTTTTGCGGTTCTGCGTTCTTGTCCTATTCGTTCACCAAGCCGAATCAATTTTATAAATGGATATTTTTGGGCAAACAATTTCAAGAGTTCACTTGTGCCATCTGTTGAGGCATCATCAACTATGATAAATTCAGTTGCACAAATTGATTGCTGCAATATGCTATGTATGGCTGCCGAAACATAGTTCTTTGCATTATACACCGGCATGATTACGGAAATATTTGCACTTAATTGATCCATGTCTTTAATTGATTCCATACCTCATCTACCGAAATTACTTTCATGCAAATATTGTTATTGCAAGGCTTATCTACGCAAATGGCACAAGGCACATGTGTATGCTGAAAAACTATTGATTTTTTGCCCTCAGGAGGAAACCATTTATTGGGATAATCTCTTGCGCTAAATAAAGCAATAACAGGTGTATCAACTGCATAGGCAAGGTGCATTGGGCCAGAGTCATTGGTTAGTGCACAGGTTGCTTGTTGCATAGCGAAAGTAGATTGAGCTACAGTAAATTTACCACAATGGTGTGCTTCAATTCCTGCTGCTTTAAGCCTTTCTCCATCGGCTGCATCACCCAACCAGATAATATCGTAACCAGATGATTTTATCTTCTGAGCAATATCTAAAAAATATTGAATGGGCCATTGTTTTCGGGCAATTTTGGCACCAATTGCCAACACTACATACTTGGTTGACGGGAGCGAGGTTTGTTTATCCATTTGCAGTGAATAATCTGCAGATTCATCAATTTTCAAACCATCAGTTTGCAAACGATGAAATAAGCGATTCGTTTCTTGTTCAAATCGCACAAACTTGAGTTGTGTTTTTCGAAGAAAAAGATTGCTTCCAACCTCCCACCCTACTCCATATTGAATACCTGCCAAACGAAAAAAAATCATGTTCCTCAATTGGGTATAAAATGTATCGCGGAATTGCGGCAACTCAATCACCATATCATAAGCTTTCAATTTATGAAACAGCGATTTTGTGCTTTCTTCATCTTCATAAATAAACTGTTGAATAACGCCATCTTGCAAAATAGTGTGTGCAGCGATATGCTTTGTGCCATAATGTTTAGATAACAAATGTATTTGCGCATTTGGATATAGTTTGCGAATGGCATGAATGATAGGCAAGGCAACAATTATATCGCCTAGTGAACCTTTGCGAACTATTAGAAGATGTCGTATGTCGTTGGGGGTAGAATTATAAAGAGACTTTTTTACAATGTTTAAGCAACCATTCAAAAACGGGTATTGGCTTACAGCTAAAAATCGGGTGATTGCGTTGGGCATTTATCGCAATAAATAAATCTTTCCGGTGTCGTGCATGAAATATTTATCCGCTTTTGTTGATGCACGTTCAATCGTTGCTCCATTCACCTTTGTAAATACTTGATATAAGTATACCCCATTTGCCAATCTGTCGCCAAATTGATCTGTACCATCCCAAGCAAATTGTGAGATATTTTGTCCAATTTTTATCGGACCAAATTCATCATGTCTGATTTCACGAACAGTTTTACCCGAAATGGTCATAATGCGAATAAGCAATTCTTCGGGTGGTTTTGCACCTGTAAGTGTAAATACAAAACGAATATTGGTGGTACCAGGATTTGGATAAGGAAAAAAGTGGGTAATGGTGCTTTTATTCTCTACCTTAAAATCTATTTCGTAAGAATTGGATCCAGATAAATTGCCACTTGCATCACGTGATTGAACCCTTAGTGTATACATCCCATTTGGCAATTGCTCAGGTTTGTATTCCATTTTTGCTTTATTGTCTACTTCGTTTGCAGGGTAAAAAACAATTTGATTATTCTGGTGTGAAATGAGATCGAAAGTACTGCTACCCGGACGCTTAAGCGACACACTAAAAGTAGATGTATCAACCTGTAAACGGAAGGGATTATCATCTTTAGAAGTGATTTGAATAACTGGCGAGGGTGAAACAAAATCTCCATTTAATATTCGATAACCATCAAAAGTAACATCCAACATTGGGTTATTGCGATCATTTTCTACATTAAAATTGCGAGTTAAAAAATTATTGATAAGCGAAACCTCGCTCACCTTTTGGGCTGCATTCAAACTGATATTCAATGTGTTTTTACCACTCATGGGTAGCGTGCTAATTTTACGTTGAATGACGTAAGCTTCTCCCTTTGCCAGAGCTGGTATTTTCTCCACGCTATTAAACCTATTGATACGTTGCTCATCAATCACCTGTATATCCAATTCAACACTATCAAGTGTTTGTTGTGAAATATTTTGAAATGCATAAGAAAAGCTTAGGCTATCTCCCGATTTTAGGATGTCGTTATAAAAAATATTTCCCAATGAAAGATTAAAGGCGCCTTCAGCAGCCGGTTCAAACTGAACCATCCAATATCCAAATTGGTTTGGCGTGCGTGAAGCCGAATCGACAAGTTTCACTTCTAAACGCAAGTATGGATACACTGTTGCATCAAGCCAACTAATGTCATATCCATTCGGAGCAAAAGCTACCAACAAAGAATCGGTGAGTGCACGGTTAATGGCGTATACCCTTACATAATTTCTATCTGTTCCGGCATTTTCAAGTGACTGAAATTTATATTGAACAGATGACCATGATTTAGCAGGGCCAATAGATTTGCTTGCCATTGTTCCTTCAAACCATTTTCCACTGATAACACGGGTAGCTAAAGCACGTAACGTATCAGGGCTATTTGCAACACTAAAGAGATTATTGAAAACAGTATCTTCTACGATTGAACCCACCTGAGCACCTTTTTGGCCCACCATGGCAAATGCAGTATTAAACGTTTGGGCTGCTGCTGCTTTTAGAGAACCCAGCTGAGTAAAAGCATTGCGTACTTGAGGTGTCCATGTATTAACACCTGCATCATAATAAGAAAACATGGCTACATAATCGCCTTGCGGAATCGAATCTACAAACCGAATAAATTCACTTTTACCAAAAGCCGTTCGGGTATCAAATGCATAATACCGTTCATCGAAACCTGGTGTGCACGTATGTGGGAAATTTTGAAGTTGCTTGCGTTGCAAGTTTCGCTTATCGTAAACAACTGCAATTACTGCACCTGAACCTATACATGAGCCTATGCCTGGCGTAGCGAAATATGGGTCTTGTATTCCCTGGCCGGCATGAGCCCAACGTGCAATTTTTGATTGTACAAAACGGCTGTCTTCAGTAAACTCTAACTTCTTTGTCAATGTATCAAAAACAATATATTGCTTAGCTGCTACCTGAGCATAATGATCAAAATTAATTTGAATCCACCCTTTAGCGGCAAAAGGCACATGTGTAAAATGGCGATACGACCACACATTTTGCGCACCATCTACATTATTCAATTTTACCCTCCAAAAATACCCTGTGGTATCAGAACTTGTAAGTTTTACATTCCATTTTGCCAATGCACCTGAAGAAGTAATGAAGGTTTGTTTCAATGGACTGTTAAAGTCATTAGTTGTATCTAATTCAAAAGTATATTCAACATTGGTGGCATAAATATTATTGCTTTGTGCAACCAGCTCTACTGAGTCATTTCCTTCAATTGAAAAATCAATGGGCAATATGGCTGTAACGCCAATACCCGGCAAGAAGCGTTGAACAGAAATGGTATTATTGATTTCATTTCCTTCGGTAATTTCATTTTGTGTATCTATTGATATTTCAAATGTGTTGTTGCCAACAGATGCTGTTCCTACATTTTTTACAAAAAAGTAAGCCGTATCGGCAACAAATGGAATCAGCATTTTGCTTGTTTCGGTAGTGAGCAATTGACCAGCAGGCAAATAATGTTTAAAAGAAATGGTGAATGAATCTGTGATGGCTCGTCCTCGGTTTGAAACAATAATACCAACAGCAAATGAATCCATACTGGCATTTGGTGGTTCAGGCAAATAAAATAAATCCGAAGTTGAGATTGCAATATCCGCATATTCGGGACTAAAAACACGAACAGCAGGATCGCCTTGAAGTGTTAATTGCGTACAATGAGAACGCAATTGATCATCGGTACTGGTTAGCTGCTCACAAGTGGCTTGAATGATTTGGCCAATGGATTGTCCATAATAGGTTTGGTTAAAATTATTATAAAACGCACTCATCTGTGCATATAATTTTCCATCCAATGTTAAGTTAGAATGTGCCAACCAACCAATGGCACCTTTATCTGCAGCACAAATAAAATCAGGTCCATAAATATCAGTTTGTATGGTGGGATCTATTTCACTGGGGTTACCAATATTGCAACCGTTGAAATAAAAAAGCGGATATTTGTTTTTATTATTGGTGGTATTGATACTGCCAAAACTTACGTCAAGTACCGTTGCAGATCCATGCCCTAGAAAGGTCATCATGGTTACACCCCTATTGATTACACCTTGAATTTCTTCTTGCAAATTCGTTTGAACAGGATCATTGGTTGATTTGTTGAATGTTACCACATTAGCACCCATTGAAGGATTACGAATGATATTTGCATAGGCATCAAGTTGGTTCTTAAACACAACTTGTTCGTTGGCATTATTGCCTCCGCTGATATGCAGCACATTTTTACGCCATTTGTCCAAACTATCATCTGGATTTTCGTAATACTTAAGTTTATTGAGGTAATTTAGGGCTTGTTGGTTCGTATTGGCTGCGATGCGACCAACTGCAATTTCTGGCTCAAATCCATTATTGGTCAATCGGCTTGTAAAAAGATTATCGGCAGCTGGAACACCCAGTGCTGGCACAAAATTCTTCGCACTATTTGCCCCATTTTTAAGTAAATTATTTTGGAAGCCTTTACCCAATAGCAAGATATACTTGGGTGGTGCTGATTGGCCTTGATAAAGGTATTGCGCAAATCTCCTGATTGCAAGTGGATGTGGAATTCCGTAGCTATATAAATCATACAGCTGTGTGGTAAATATTTTTAAAACATTGTATTGTTGAGAACGGTATTGTTCATACTCATTGGCGGCATCGGCAAAATTAGGATGTGTTACAATTAGAAATTCATATTGTTGATTGGTTGAGGGCAACTGCATTGATATGGGCTCTAGTTGAGAAAGGAAAACTGCATCTGTAGAATCGAATACATAGACTTTAGAAACACCAATTTGTTTGTCTGTAATGAATTGTGCTGCACCTGAGTTAAATGTTCCCCTTATTCTTTTACGGCTTCGCAAATCCAGTAAGAAAGGTGCATTTTTCGAACCATCACCGAATTGTGCAAATTGCAAATATGTTTTTGAGCCAGGTTGAAAATGTCCAACTTTTAAGCTTGCAGTTGAGGATTGCGCTAACTGAAAATTTCTTGGATACGTAATTTTAGCATACAGCAATGCATTGAAATCGGAGAGTACAAATAAGTCGTTAATAACTTGCATACGTAGGTTGGTAGTAGCAGAACCTATTGAAGCAGTTGCCAATGCTGTATTAAACTTTTGTGTAACATAGCCCTTGTAAGTTCTATCGTCAACTGTAGCATAAATAGGATTTTCGGTTGGGGCTACAGAAAAAACAACATGATGGTTGACGATTGGATTGGTTAAATAATAATCAGAAACACCTGCAACTTTAACTTCGAGTTGAGGCAATGGACCGGCATTATTGAAAAAAGGAGTGGGTATGGAATATACCGCTGTTTGTCCCAAACCAACACGTGCTGCACCCCACCCTTCACCATCTGTGTATTCAGATGAATTGTATTTATCACTATTTGGATTGAGGTTAATACCTTCATAATACTCATCTGTACGAAAAAAATTGGATGAGAAAAGATAATAGGGCTCCGGGGTATATGCGATATAGTTATTTTCAAACATATTGGTATATCGCAATGCGGTAACAGAGGTAGTATCAGGTAAAATGGTGAGGAAATAATATCCTGTATCGCTAAAGAAACTTTTGTATGGATGAGGCTGATCGGAAGTGTTTCTGTAAAGTAACGAATCAAATCCACCATCATTGGTAGTAGCGTAAAATTCAATAAAATCAGTTGCGTTAATTGTGCCATCCTGCATCCCATCAAGGTAAAGCGGTTGTTCAACTCCAAGATTAAACAATTGCAAACGAGATGGTGAAACCGATGCTATATTTACTCCTGCTGATTGCAGCGTATTGCCGCTTATGCGAAATACGCCCTCTTGGGTAATGCGAATTTTATAGTATGGTTGATAGGTGCGTATCCACTCATGACCTAGATTTTGCCCATGAGCAGCCAAACCAATGATACCTAAAAGAAAAAAAAGTATGGTTCTTTTTTGAAGCATGAATGATACAAAGTCGATTTTTGCTCAAATTTATCATAATACAACGAACAAAACCCCTAATTTATTCTAACTTAAGTAAAGATTTTTTTACTAGAAACGATATTGGGGCAGTTTTCGTAAAAGTTTGAACCACATGGTATACAGTGCTGGTTTTAGTCCAGCTGTTTTCCATGCTTTATAATCTTCGATATGTGCACGAATTCTATTTCCTAAAGTTCGGTTGCTTTGCCCGCCAATTCTCATTTTTACTAAGACATCCTTCAAGAAATTAACGTTTATACGATGTAGGTAGAATAACCTAAGCAACAATTCATAATCGGCTGAAGAACGAAGAGATGTGTTGTAGGCCCCAAATTTCTCTAATATGGGTTTACGAATAAACACCGTTGGATGTGGAGGCATCCATCCCGACTTAAATTTGGCACTTGAGTATTTTTTGGTGCGCCATTTTCTAATAATCTTTTGCGAATCTTGATTGCTTACATAATCTAAATCCCCGAAGACGGCATGAGTATTTGAAGTAAATTTTCTAGCTACTTTGCTTAGTACGTTTCTGTGGGCATAAAAATCATCTGAATGCATAATACCGATAACATCTCCTGTGGCAACTGAAATCCCTTTGTTTAATGCATCGTACAAGCCTTTGTCAGGCTCTGACACAATTAAATTGATTCGATCTGAATATTGATTAATGATTTCAATACTACCATCTGTAGAGCCACCATCAATTATGATGTATTCAATATTGGCATACGTTTGACTTAAAACAGACTCGATGGCGTCTTTAATAAAACGTTTATTATTGAAGACAGCTGTAATAACTGTTATTTTTGGAGATTCGGCTCTTTTTAGAATATCTCGTTTCAAAATCTTCTGATAGAACTCGAAAGTCTGTTGCTTAACAGTTTCAAGTGAAAATTCCTTTTCTGCTTTTCTGCGAGAGGCTTCACCCATTCGTATTCTAAGTGGCTCATCTAAAAGTAAGGTTTCGATTGCATCTGCTAAAGCCTCGCTATTTTTAACTGGCACCAAAAAGCCATTTAAATCTTGATCTACACATTCCCTACAGCCTGGCACATCGGTGGTTACAATAGGCCTACCAACCGACATTGCTTCTAATATTGATTTAGGTAATCCTTCTCTGTATGATGGCAAACAAAAAACATCAGCTAACTCGCATTGTGTAAGCATGTCTTCTTGATGTCCCACCCAAAGTAAGTAATTAGGTATTAAGTATTTTGCTATTTCTGTTTCGTTCAAAGATTTTGGATTACCAAAATCAACACCGCCAACCATTACAAATTCAGCTTTATCTTTCCATTTATCATACAGCAGTGTAGCTGCATTAATAAACTCTATAATTCCTTTATCTTGAAGCATCCTACCCGAAAAAACAACCCTAATTTTGGGCTTGGGGTTTGGTTTAGAGAACTTCCATTTCTCTATATCAATGCCTGCACCCCTTATCAGTTTGTAATTTGATGTCGATAGGTATCCAAGTTTTTGATAAAATGCCAAGTCGTCAGGATTTTGAAATATATAGTTCACTTGCTTGGATTTGAATAAAACCCTCATTAAAAAACGAATGGCCCAAAATGAAAGTGTTTTATATGTATTGATAAAAGCGTAACCAAGCCCACTAATTGCATTGACAACTTGAATCTTGTAGAAGCTAAGACTTGCAGCAAGTGTACCATAAAGCACAGGTTTAATAGTTACATGATGCACTATAACTGGCTTATATTTTAAATATATTTTCAGTAATCTCCACACAACTTTAAACTCCGTAATTGGATTAATCCCGCTTCGGGTCAAGTTTAAATCAATGAATGTGATACCATATTTTCTAATCTCGTCTGCTTTGCCAGTATCTGTTGAAATAACTACAGGATTGAACCCTATTCGCTTAGCTTCAATCGCAAGTGGCAAACGATGTGAAATAAAAAACCAGTCCGTATTCACAACATAAGCCACAACATTCCTCGCATCTATATTTTGGCGAATTACCGTATTGTAAATATCAATAATGATTATTTCATCAAATTCATTGCGTATTTTTTCTCGGCTATACAATCCCATTTTCAAGCGTTCTTGATATGGCACTTGCATCATCCGCAACATGCCCTCCTCAAGACTTTTTGCACTCCTGGCTTCAACTATAAAACCATTTTTTTCTTCATCAATAAGCTCTATACAACCGGGTACATTAGATGCAATCAATGGCCTTCCCATACTAGCCGCTTCCATCAATACCTTAGAAATACCTTCACGATATGACGGCAGCACTATACAATCTGCTTTTTCAATAAATGGCCTTACATCAACGGCTGTTCCTAAATAATCAACCACACCGCTAATACTCCAATTGTTTATTTGAGCAAATGAAATGGCTGAGGGATTATCACTATCTGCAGGACCTAATAATTGAAACTTACAGTTTGGATATTGTTGTTTAATTTGTTCAGCTGCTTGCACATATTCATACACACCCTTATCTCTTAACATTCGAGCAATAAGCAAAAAAGTGAATATTTTATTTTGAGGCATCGCGCTTAAACCATACTCTTCAGTATTTACGCCTTCTCCTGGCAAATGAAATGTAGCTGATTTGTGAACTATTTCATTGTTGATAAAATAATTGATGTCGGTATCATTTAAAAACCAGACCTGATGAGCCATACCAAGCGCCAATTTATACATCTGTTTTACCAAACGATTAATCCATGTATTGTTGATGAAAGCATAGCCCAGTCCGGTAACAATTGCAATAGACCTTATAAATAAAATTTTTGCGGCTACTGTACCATATATATTTGGCTTAATAGTATAGTGAAATATTATATCAGGCCTTATTCTTTTATAAGTGTGTATCAAATTAAAAAACAAGGCCAGATCTGCAAGTGGATTTAATGATTTTGTAGAGAAATTAACTGCGTGGTGAATACACCCTAAATCAATAAGGTCTTGGGTTTTGAAATCGTAAGGAGTAATCACATGCACTTCATGCCCTTTTGCAATAAGGTCAATTAGCAATCCTTTCCGGAAATAATACATACTGTATGATGAGTTGGAAACAAACGCTATTTTGGTTTGATGAAACACGTTTTTTACAATTTATTTTTTTACATTAACGATTGGTATGTCTGAAAATAAGCATCAGCTGTTTTTGCTATATCAAATTGCTTTGCCTGTAAAATTGATTTATTACTTATTTCCTTGTATTTGTATTTATCCAAATACAATTCATTAATTAATTTAGCAAGATGCAAATCATCTCCTTTTTCAAAGATAAGACCCGAATCCCCAACAACTTCTTTTAAGGCTGGAGTATTTGAAACAATTGTTGGAATTCCCATAGCCATACTTTCGGCAACAGCCAACCCAAATCCTTCATTTTTTGAAGAAAAAACATGTATGTCAATACTAGCAAAGAAATCAGGCATATCATGTACAAATCCCAAAAAATGAACCCGATCTGCTACTTCGCTATCAATGGCTGTTTGGTATAACTTTTTTTGCAAACTTCCTGCACCGGCTAGGAAGAGATGAATGTGCTTTGGCAAATATTTTAATGCGCGGATAATAGTTGATTGATCTTTGGGCAATTCA
>CAYSBE010000044.1:0-17623 GCA_964429245.1 uncultured Bifidobacteriaceae bacterium
TACAATGGTGGGCAAGGCTCATGGCCTCAATTCAGTTTTTCATGTGATATCACCATTAGCAAATACAATAATGACGGTACGGCTTTGGTATATGCCACATATCTGGGCGGAAACCGAAACGACTATGTACATAGCCTTGTTGCAGGTAAAATTGGCGACCTTGCCGTACTTGGCACCACATTATCCCGTAATTTCCCTGTTACTCCTTTGGGATATGATACCTCCTTTAACGACACATTTGATATTGTCATTACACGGCTTACTCCGGCAGGAAATGCCTTGTTGGGTTCTACCTATATCGGTGGCAGTGGTATAGATGGTATCTCTATTCCTGATACCCTTTGCATGAATTATATGGACCATATGCGAGGCGAGATTCAATACGCCTCAAATGGCGATATTGTTGTTGGGTCGGTAACAAGTTCGGCTAATTTTCCGGTAACTTCGGGCGTATTTCAACCCAACAGAAAAGGTGGACAAGATGGGTGTGTATTTCGATTCAATTCCGGATTAACTACCCTCAAATGGTCAAGCTATATTGGCGACACTTTAAATGAAACCCTCAATGGAATTGAGGTATTGCCATCGGGTGAGGTACTGCTCGCGGGTGGTACACACAGCAAGCACATTGCAGCAAAAGGTGCAGTTGCAGACTCTACTTATAATGGAGGTGTAAGTGATGGTTGGTTGGCAAAAGTGAGTGCAAATGGAGACACCTTAAAAAAAATGATGTATTGGGGAACAAATGACTACGACCAAATATATGCAACACGTGTTGACCGTTTTAGCAATGTGTATGTTTTGGGGCAAACCTTTGGCAATTGGAATAGCACAGCAGGCGTATACAAACGCGATAGTGGAACCTTGTTTGTAACATCCTTTACACCACAAATGGACAGCGTGCGTTTTTCAACCATTTTGGGAAACGGCACAACTAAAAATGTGCTTGCTCCAAGTGCTTTTATGGTTGATTACTGCGGAGCCATTTATGGCTCGGTGTGGGCAGGTGATATCAACACCTCTGCAACTTACAAAAATGGTGCATGGTGGCTAAATGCGGTTAGCTCAACCAACGGCTTAGCTGTTACAACAGGATCCATTCAACCAACTACTGATGGTGAAGACTTTTATTTATTTGCCCTTTCACCCAATGCCGACAGCTTACTATACGGAACTTTTCTGGGTGAATTTTTTGGCGAAGACCATGTTGATGGAGGTACTAGCCGATTTGATTCAAGGGGAGTCATTTATCAATCGGTATGTGCAAGTTGCGGAAGTGGCACCTTTGGAACGTTTCCAACTACTCCGGGTTCATTTTCGCCAACCAATAAAAGTTCACGTTGCAGCAATGCAAGTCTTAAAATGGATTTTAGGGTAAGTGGTTTGGTAACTGCTGATTTTACCATTGAACCCAAAAGAAGGTGTACGGATTCCAATATCTTTTTTATAAACAACTCCTACAATGCAAATGCCTACCAATGGTTCATTAACGATACATTGGTTGATACAACCACAAACCTACAACGCATCTTTACTCAACCGGGAAGGTATACCATTAAACTATTCGCTATCGACAGCAATAAATGCAATATTGCAGATAGCATTACCAAAACTTTAACCGTAGGCACATCTATTCATGCGGCATTTATTACAGAAAGAGACACCTGCACCCCTACTATTTTTTTTAGAAACCTAACCGTAACCAGTACGGGTGACACACTTCCCGTACTTTGGGATTTTGGTGATGGAACTACATCTACCCAACAAAATCCTCAAAAGATTTATGCTGTATCCGACAATTATCCGGTGTACATGTATGTAATTGATTCATTGGGGTGCACGGATACACTTTTTCAGGCTGTTGATTACAATCGCAATGTGCATTTGCTATCTGCCTTGCTTTCGCCCATTGACAGTGTGACTTGTGAACCCGAAAACGTAATGATATTTAGTTTTGGAAATGGCGGAAAACAATTTGAATGGTATATCAACGATACCTTTGTTTCGGCAAACAGAAACTTAGATACTGTATTGTATAAAGGAACTTATTTCATCAAACAAATTGTAATTGATTCAGCTACCTGCAAAATTATTGACAGTGTATTTTCCTACATAAAAATTATGCCTGAGGTATTTCCTGATTTTGAAATCGTACGTGATTCGTGCTCACTTACACTTCAATTTACCAATACCTCATTGATGTTTCCAAACGACAGTGTTGAGTTTATCTGGTATTTTGGAGATGGTGACAGTGCCATTCAAAAAGATGCTGTACACACGTATGATACGGCAGGAACTTACACCATAAGTCTTAGGGTTAATAGGGGTTTGTGGTGCGAATACCTTCGGTTGAAGGATTTCACACTTGACAATAACAACCTTGTGCTGGATGCCCGGTTTACGGTTACACCGGATACAATTTGTGTGCCGACCTCAGTCACGTTTAATAATATTTCTTTAAATGGCATCAGGCATTATTGGTATGTAAATGATACACTCATGGACAGCACGTTTAACTATGTACATACCTTTTCGCAAAAAGGAACATATGACATTACCCTTATTATTTTTGATACCGTAACCTGCTATGAAAGTGATACCTTCTCAAAAACGATAGAAGTATTTCCAAGTATCAGTCCATCCTTCACTTTTTACCGTGATACCTGTTCGGCTGAAATAATTTTTGAAAACACAACAGATACCACAAATGAAAGTCTCACTACCTTTAGCTGGGATTTTGGAGATGGTAATTTTTCTTCAGATTACAATCCGAGTCACGTATATGCGAATAATGGCACATATACCGTAATACTTACGACAAATCCGGGACTCCCTTGTTCAAGAACTGTCGTAAATATAGTTGAGTATGATACCTCAAAACATATATTGCTTGCTGATTTTGATGTAGCAGATAGTGCTTATTGCATTCCGGTACGCATTCAAACAATCAACAATTCCATTAACAACAAATACAACAGGTGGTACTTGAATGACACATTATTTAGTGCGAATACCACCATAGACACTACAATAACCCGTGCAGGAAATTTCCTTTTGAAACTTATCATATTTGACTCTGCAACATGCAAACAAACCGACTCCTCTTTTTATCAATTTAGTACTGAAGATTTTGCAGATGCCAATTTCATTCTAGAGCGTGACAGTTGTTCTTTGGAAGTTAAACTTGTTAATCAATCATCAAACCTAAGCACACCGTTTGTCTGGGATTTTGGAGATGGAGATACTTCAATAGAAATTCATCCTACGCATCAGTATACATCTACAAATACGTATACCATTACCCTAATTGCCAATAACGGATCGCTGTGTGCTGATACGATGATACGTACCTATTATATTGATGGGGATACGTCAACCAAAATTAAAGTGGCAAATGTATTTACACCAAATAATGATGGGATAAATGATTGTTTCACTATTGAAGGCGTTCACGAAAAATGTGATGAGTACCACATCTGGATACGCAATCGTTGGGGGAATTTGTTTTTTGAAAGCACCAACCCTAAGGAATGTTGGGATGGGAAAAATGAAAAAGGAGTTGATGCTTCAGAGGGGGTTTACTACTACATCATTCAAATTAACAAACACAAAGGAGAAGTTTATAATACAAACGGAACTATTCAACTTATTAGGTAGCTATAAGTAGTATAGTTTGAAGTCGAGTTTCAATGCCAGTGTTTTGTAATACTGATTAATATAAGCTTGAACGGCTGCAACATTTCTAAACTCTTGTAGTTGGTCAATCAGTAAAATATCAAACACGCACCCCTCTACAAATTTTATTTCTTTGCCAAACCCACAAATACATAATGCGTTTGTTTTACGTAAAAAGCGTTTGATATGTCTTAAATCAACATTGATGGTGTGGCAGGTTCCGAAATGGATAATCTTATTGTGGCAATTTGGGCCCAACATATCTGCTAGTTCATCCAGTGTTACAATTTCTTTCCCAACTAATATTTGCATGGGTTTTCCATGAAATGCAATGTACAGTATGCTGTAGTTTTTATACTTTTTCAGCTTCCACTGATTGATATAATAAGATAAATTTTCGCGCGTACCACAATGCCTGTGTATGAAATTTATTTGCCTATTTCGCTTCAGAAACATCAACACCTCTGATACGGAAGTTTGCTCCTTGAGGTCTTTGCTCCAGTCTCCTTCCAGACAGAATACATCTTTGTTATATGTTTTTGAAAAACGCATTTTTATAACTAAAAAAGTCCTGCAATTAAATTACAGGACTTTTATTTTGCTTAATCTACATTATCATGTAAAAATGAATTGTTGGTGCGGATATTTGTTTTTTGATTTACCGGATCTTCAAACAAGGTTAATCTTGAAATCTGACTTTCGGATGAGTGAGGCACATCTTGTAGTTTTGTATTTCTACGTTTATATGCCGGCTCTTTTTCCAAATCACGAATTCCTGTTGGAGAGTTAATGGCAAGGTTAAGATTCTTCAATTCTTTCAAACGTTGAATTTGTTTTTCAATCATCATTTCCTGCTCTTCATTCGAGATTGATTCTGCGTTCACTGCATCAATAGTCTCAACATCATTGTTAAGCAAGTTTGCAATTTCATTGTCCTTGGATATTGCATCCTGCACACGCGACTTAATTATTGAGTCTTCATCAACATGTATATTGGCATCAACCGGAAACAGTTCTTCATCACTAACCTGTTTGAGTTCAAATTCTATTTCGTGTGTTTCTTCTGCTATTGGATTAGGAAATTCTATCTCTGCAGCAGGTTGAATTGTTTCCTCTTCATTTTTTACCTCTGGAGTTAGGATATGCATGACAGGTTCCTTAGGAGCCTCGTAAAGCATTTGCCTATTTTTGGCAACCGGTTCGGTGTAAATAATTTTGTTTTCCTCTACCGTACGAAAACCTGTTGCAATGATGGTAACCGATAATTTATTACCTAATGATTCATCAAATGTGGTTCCAAAAATAACATCTGCTGATTCGCCTGCTTCAGCCTGAACATATTGCATAATGGTATCTAATTCATCCATCAATACTTCTTCGCTACCAGATGCAATATTGAGCAAGATATTTTTAGCACCCGTTATTTGATTGTCATTTAACAAAGGAGAAGCTAAGGCTATTTTTACAGCTTCCATAGCACGTCCTTCGCCTTCAGCTGCACCTGAACCCATCAAAGCTACACCACTGCTTTGCATCACTGTTTTCACGTCTTCAAAATCTACGTTGATGTAACCGGTCTGTGTAATGATTTCTGCAATACCTTTTGCAGCAGTTGTTAAAATATTATTGGCATGACCAAATGATTGGCTAAGCGGTAAGGTACCATATACTTCACGTATTTTGTCGTTGTTAATGACCAGTAAACAATCCACACTGCGCTTGAGGTTTTCAATTCCTTCATCGGCATGGTGTTTACGTTTTACACCTTCCAATTTAAATGGCGTTGTAACAATACCTACAGTTAGAATATCGAGTTCGCGGGCTGCTTTGGCAATGATTGGTGCAGCACCTGTACCTGTTCCGCCACCCATTCCTGCCGTAATAAAAACCATCTTGGTATTTACTCCCAAAATATCAATAATGTCTTCAATAGCTTCCATTGCAGCTTTTTTTCCTACTTCAGGATTTGCACCTGCACCTAAGCCGGATGTAAGTCCTGATCCCAACTGAACTTTGTTCGGAATAGGGCTGTTTTCAAGCGCTTGCAAATCGGTATTGCAAATAACGAAGTCAACACCTTTTATCCCTTGCTCGTACATGTGATTTACAGCATTGCCACCGCCACCACCAACGCCTAATACTTTGATGATGCTAGAACGGTCTTTGGGTAAATCAAATTTTAATGTATTCATAATCTTTTGCATTATGCCATTTTTTAGTGGCGGTTTAAGTAAAGTCTTTCATGTCTTCTTCATCATTCAACCATTGGCGGCTGCGCTCAATAATTTTAGAGAAGAAATTATTTGATGCGGTTTTTTTCTGTTCCTCCGGTTTATCGTTTTCAGTAGTAGCAGATACTTGATTGCTTGCACTGTTAAGTCCTTTAATCACAAGACCAACTCCGGTAGCATACATTGGGCTTTTGATTTCCTCATTGATTGTTTTGGCAATGTGCACACTTGGCAAACCAATTCTTGTATCCAATCCGGTTACAAATTCAACCAATTTATCCAAATGCTTAAGTTGCGAACCACCACCTGTGATGACAATACCTGCATGCAATTTTTTATCCAATCCTGAACTTTTGATTTGAAATAATACCGACTCAAATATTTCTTCTACACGAGCCTGTATAACCATAGCCAAATTTTTTACAGAAACCTCTTTGGGAGCACGCCCATGAAATCCTGGAATACCAATGATGTCATTTTCTCTATTTTCATCAGCCAACGCTGAACCAAATCTAATTTTGAGCAACTCTGCCTGATTGCGCAAAACTTGGCAACCATCTACAATATCATCTGTAATTACATTTCCTCCGAAAGGAATAACTGCCGTGTGCCTGATGATTCCATTTTTAAAGATTGCAATGTCGGAAGTGCCACCACCGATATCTACCAAACAAACTCCAGCTTCCATTTCATCAGCGGTCAACACTGCCTCGGCAGAAGCCAATGGTTCAAGAATCAACTCATCAATATCAATACCTGAACGGTGTACGCTGCGTGTAATATTTTTGATAGCATCTACATGTCCGGTAATGATATGAAAACTTGCCGAAAGGCGAACGCCTGGCATACCAACAGGATTTGGTACATCAGCAAAATCATCAACCTGAAATTCCTGAGGCAATACGTGGATGATTTCATCACCAGCAGGCAAGGCCAATTTGTATGTATCTTTTATCAAACGATCTACATCTTCCTGAGTTATTTCATCTTCAGTTTGCTGACGGCTTATAGAGTTGCGGTGCTGTAAACTTTTTATGTGCTGACCGGCAATACCAACATGAACCATGTTGATTTCTATTTTGTATCGCTGATCCGACATGGATTCTTTGGCACGCTGAATAGCCTCACGAATAGAGCGAACTGTTTTGTCAATATTCCTCACTTCACCTCGAAGCACCCCTAGTGATTCGGCTTTACCCATTCCAAGAATTTCAACCTTACCATGCTCATTTTTTGTACCTACAATCGCACACACTTTTGTGGTCCCAATATCAAGACCAACAACAACCTGTGTAATTCTTTTCTCAGGGCTGGCTGAGTTCTTTTCATTTGTCGGCAAATTATTTTTACTGTTATTTTCCATTTTTTAACATGTGATAATTACTTTTTAGCTACTACCTGATTATCGAATCTTACATCAAGAACTTTATATTTATTCCACCCCACCCTATTGAGGGCTTCACGGTAGAACACCAATAGTTTCTCAAACTTCAATTCCATATCAGTTACCTTTCCAAAGAGGATGGTATGATTTCCGAACTTGGGAACCAACACCAACTCTGACTCGTTGTTAACAAATATCTGTTCGATCTGCGCTTTCCAGAAAGCATCTTTATCAACATATGTGGCTATCTTTACCAATCCTTTCAATACAAAAGTTTCAATTGAATCGGTTTTGTCATAAGCTTCGCTGATTATTCCGGTTGCAACAGGTACATGTGGCGTATATATTGGGGAAACAGGCATTTTTAACCCATCTTTATCAATGTAATAATGATCGCCAAACAGATTGATTACATGCAGTATCGGCATACGTTGTTCTACCTCAATGTGCAGTATACCGTTCAGATCAGTGAACACATCAGCCTGTTTTATTAACATATTTCGGTTGAGGCGTGTTTCAATTGACATGGTATTGAGTTCAGAAAGCGGCCTACCTTTAAAGATGCTATCAGATGTAGTACCACCTGCACTTGCCAGAATAATTTCTCGATTTATCAAGGCATCTTCTTGTGCATTTTTTATTTCAACTTGAACCTGTTTGCACACCAACTTTTCAGCTTCGCGGTTGGTAAAGGCCAAGCTTACCAACAACGAAACAGTCAACCCAATCCAGAAGGAGAAGATGACAATTTTTTTCAATCGCATTAACCACTTTTCTTTATTCCAGGCCATGTATGGTTTTAAGTAATTGAGTTATTGGTTGAACAAGGGTATCTATATCTCCGGCACCAACTGTAAGCAGTAATTCGGGCTTTTTATTTTCTACCCAAACGAGTGCCTCTTTCAGTGGTAGAGTGGTCTTTTCTGCAATGCGTATATTTTTAAAAATGATATCTGAAGTAACCCCTTCAATAGGCAACTCGCGGGCAGGATAAATATCTAACAATAGTAATTCATCTGAAAGTGAAAGGCTCTCTGCAAATCCTTCGGCAAAATCTCTCGTTCTTGAATACAGATGTGGCTGAAAAATGGTGGTCAGTTTCTTATTCGGATACATCTCTTTTACTGAATTGATAATTGCTTTCAATTCTTCAGGATGGTGGGCATAATCATCAATATAAGTTACTTGCGTAGACTTAATGCAATACTCAAATCTGCGTTTCACGCCCTTAAATGTTTTTAGTCCATTACGCAACTCCTTTTCTGACACACCACATTGTAGTGCAATGGCAGAGGCAGCAACGGCATTCTCTACATTGTGCCTGCCGGCAATACCCAACTCTAGATTTTCAATTTTTTTACCCGGGGTATACAGTGAAAAATGGTAACTTCCATTTTCAATAGTGATATCAGCTGCGTAATAATCTGATTGGATGAAGGCACTGTAAGTATAAATTTTATATGAAGGTTTTGATGCTATTAATTCTTTAGCCAACTGCAACTCATGCTTAATCAATAACAGGTTGCGGGTAAGATTGGCATAATCCTTAAACGATTGTGTCAATGCCTCATGCTGTCCATAAATATCCAAATGATCGGCATCGGTACTTGTTATAACCGACATATATGGATGAAGCGTTAGGAATGATCGATCAAATTCATCTGCTTCAACTGTGATGTAATTCGACTTGCTACTAAGTAATAAGTTGCTGTTATAATTTGAAGATATGCCTCCAAGAAAAGCTGATCCGTCAACTTTACTTTGCTTAAGTAAATGAGCTAGCATGGTTGAAGTAGTTGTTTTTCCGTGAGTACCAGCAATGCCAAGCGTAAGCCTGGATTCAGATATCATGCCTAATACTTGTGAGCGTTTTAAAATGGTATAGCCTTCTTTTTTTAGAAAATGCCACTCCTGATGCGTAGGAGGAATTGCCGGAGTAATGACAATCAGTGTTGAATCTTTATCCGATACTCTTTTCAAAACATCTTCACCCAAATCTGTATAATGAATATGCATTCCTTCACTTTCCAGTTCTCGGGTTAATGGTGTTTCCGTGCGGTCATATCCACTCACTTGGATACCTGCATGTAAGAAATACCTTGCAATGGCACTCATCCCGATTCCGCCAATTCCCATAAAATACGTATGTCGGATGTGATCAAGTTTCATTTTTTTAACAGCCTTAAAATTTCTTCTACAATACGCTCAGCTGCATTTGGCATACCAAACGTTGAGATATTATCACGCAATTGAGCTTGCTTTGAATGATTGTTTAGGAGTCCAATTGCCTGATCAGCCAAAATGTTTTCAGCTTCAGTATCTTTTACCAGCAATGCAGCATCTCTTTCATATAATGCCAATGCATTTTTGGTTTGATGGTCTTCTGCAACATTGGGAGAAGGAACAAGAATAACCGGTTTCTTGACCATGGCTAACTCAGCTATGCTCAGTGCGCCAGCTCTTGATATGACAATATCGGCTGCCGCATATGCAAAATTCATTTCATAAATAAACGGAGTCACAACACGTTTATCTGATTTTGGAATATCTTTTGTATCAAAGTTTTTACCCGTTTGCCAAATAAGTTGAACATCATGCTGCTCAAATTTTCCTAAAGCCGCTTTGATGCTTTCATTAATTTTTTTTGCTCCTAAACTTCCGCCAATTACCAATATGGTTTTCAGCTTTTCATCCAATCCAAAGTGGGCAAATGCTTTGGCACGCAAACCTGCTACATCTAATAAATCCTGACGTATAGGATTGCCTGTTTTTACAATTTTATTAGCAGGAAAAAAATTATCCATGTTATCGTATGCAACACAAATTGTATTTACCCGATTCTTTAATATCTTATTTGTGATACCTGCATAAGAATTTTGCTCATGAATAAGCGATGGAATATTTTTATCGGTTGCTGCATACATCATGGCACCACTTGCATAACCTCCAAATCCAATTGCCACATCAGGTTTAAATTCATTCAGTATTTTCCGTGATTTATAAACGCTACTTATTACTTTAAATGGAAAGAGTAAATTCTTTAGACTTAAACTTCGTTGAAATCCACTTATCCATAACCCAATGATTTTATAGCCCGCTTTAGGTACCTTCTCCATTTCCATTCTATCACTTGCTCCAATAAACAGTAATTCTACACCCGGCACTTTTTTTTCGAGTGCTTGTGCAACTGCAACAGCCGGATAAATATGTCCGCCTGTACCGCCACCACTGATAATTACTTTTAATTTTTCCATATCAGGCTTGTTGTGTTTTTAGTTCTTCGGGTTCATCTTGTTCAACATACCTACTCACACTCATGATAACACCAAAGGCAATACTTGTTAAAATAACAGATGTACCACCCTTGCTTACCAAAGGGAGCGTTAGGCCCGTTACCGGAAAAAGATTTACTGCCACTGCCATATTTATCAATGCTTGCATGACCAAGGAGAAGCTTATACCTACTGCAAGTAAAGCCCCAAATGCTTTAGGACTTTTAAATACAATACGCATACTTCGATAAAGAAAAAGCAGGTACAGCAGCAACATAAATAATGCACCAATTAAACCGTATTCTTCAGCTACAATTGCATAAATAAAATCAGAATACGCTTCGGGTAAGTAATTACGCTCTGTAGAGTTTCCGGGTAATTTACCAAATACACCACCGGTGGCAATAGCAATTTTTGCATGATCATTTTGATAGGATTTATCTGCATCAATTTCCGTTTTACCAAAATTCTCAATACGCTTTTTCCAGGTGAGCATACGACCTGTATTTTTTAGTGCACTTTCAGGTGTAAAAAATAATATGAGGAACAATATTGTTCCAGCCAATGTTACACCTCCTCCAATCAAGGCAAGGTGTGCAATTTTGACCCTTCCAATAAATAAAATAACCATGCATGTGGTAAACAATACCAATGCTGTAGATAGATTTTCGGGCGCAATCAACATACAGATAGCAGTAATATGTCCAAGTATGGGTAAGAATGTTTTTTTAAAATCATCAATACTTTCCTGCTTTCGAGCAAGTTCTCTGATGACAAACATAACGATGGCGAGCTTAGCAAAATCAGATGCCTGAAAAGTGATGCCCAAAATATTTACCCATCTTCTTGCACCGTTAATTTCAATACCAAATATTAACGTATAAATAAGCAACGGATAACTAAGCCATAATAAGATTTTTGAAATGGACAGAAAATATCGGTAATGAATGGAGTGAATAAAAAACATCACCAGAAATCCTGCTGCCAATAATCCCATTTGCTGAAGCAGGTATATCTCTACCATCCCTCCTTTATTTTTATAAGCTAATGCACCCGTTGAACTGTAAATGGCAAGCAATCCCCATAGCGATAACACCACGATGATAAACCACATCATGTAATCGCCTCGAGGCTTAATTTTATTCCAAATTTGCTGAAGTGATTGCTGTTCCATTTCAGTTGTTATAGTTCCCTTACGGCTTGCTTAAATTGACGTCCTCTGTCTTCGTAATTTTTAAACAAATCAAATGAGGCACAAGCAGGCGAAAGCAAAACGGCTTCTCCTGACTTTGCAAGTTTTTGTGCAACATGCACTGCTTCTTTTGCACTTGTCGTATTTATAATCATATCTACATCACTTCCGAAAGCTTCATGTATTTTTCGGTTATCTAATCCCATGCACACAATGATGCGCACTTTCTCTTTGACTAAAGGCTTAAGCAACGTGTAGTCATTGCCTTTATCTACACCGCCTGCAATCCAAATGGTATTTTTTTCCATACTTTCAAGGGCATACCAGGTAGAGTTTACGTTGGTTGCTTTTGAATCGTTAATAAATTCAACGCCTCCGATATTGAGCACATGCTCCAGTCGGTGTTCCACATTCTGAAAACTCATTAAGCTTTCCCGAATACTGTCCTTACGGATATTAAGCACCTGCCCGATAATGGCTGCTGCCATTGAATTGTAGCCATTGTGACGGCCTTTTAGTGAGAGTTCATTGCTATACATAATAAATGGATTATTGGTTTCTGATTCGATTGAACACATCATTTTCCCTTCGTAGATATATGCTCCGGGAAATTGCTGATGGTTATAAGAGAAGGTGAGGCATTTTGCTTTGCCTTTGATATAGTTTAAATTTTCTATGGTTATTGGGTCATCTGAGCAATAGATGAAAACATCTTCTGCTGTTTGGTTTTGGGTAATCCTGAATTTGGATTGAACATAATTATCAAGTATTTCATAGCGATCAAGATGATCAGGAGTAATATTCGTCAACACTGCGATATCTGCTTTCATCGCATAGATATCATCCAGCTGAAAGCTGCTTATCTCCAATACATAATAATCATGTTTGCCGGTAGCAACGAGGCGGGCAAAACTGGTACCAATATTTCCACCCATTGCCACATTGAGACCTGCATTTTCCAGCACGTGGTAAACAATAGATGTAGTGGTTGTCTTTCCATTGGTTCCGGTAATACAGATTTTTTTCGCATCGGTATATCTTGCTGCAAATTCAATTTCTGATATCACAGGAATATGCTTATCCAGTGCTAATTGAACAATGGATACCTTGGGAGAAATACCCGGACTTTTAATGATTTCATCTGCATTCAAAATCAGTTCAACGGTATGTTTTCCTTCTTCATAGGCAATTCCCACATCATTTAGCTCGTGCAGGTATTGCTCCGGAATTTTTCCAAAGTCTGATACGAACACATCGAAGCCTTTCTGCTTTGCCAGAATCGCTGCTCCGGTTCCACTTTCACCACTACCTAATATGACTATACGTTTGCTCAAGCTTATCTTATTTTCAAGGTAATGATGGTTATGACTGCCAGCATAATGCCTATAATCCAGAATCGGGTTACAATCTTGGCTTCATGAAATCCTTTTTTCTGGTAGTGATGATGTAGCGGTGACATGAGGAACAACCTGTGTTCACGAGCATATTCAATTCCGTGTTTTCGTTTCTGATATTTGAAATAATATACCTGAAGGATGACAGATAAATTTTCAATGAGAAAAATCCCGCATAATATTGGAATCAATAATTCCTTGCGAACCATCAAAGAAAATGTAGCAATAATGCCTCCTAAAGCAAGACTTCCGGTATCACCCATAAATACCTGAGCAGGGTATGCATTGTACCATAAAAATCCGATACATGCTCCGGTAAATGCTGCACCAAAAATCATCATTTCACCCAAGTGTGGGATATACATGATGCCTAAATATTTTGAAAATTGGATATTACCCGATACGTATGCAAATACCCCCAACGTAATTCCAATAATCGCTGATGTACCTGCAGCAAGTCCATCAATTCCATCTGTAATATTTGCACCGTTGGAAACCGCTGTAATGATAAATACAACTACTAACAGATAAATCCAGTAATTGTAGTCTTTATAATTATCTCCAATAAAACTTAATAAATCTGCATAATCAAATTCATGATTCTTCACAAAAGGAATCGTGGTGGTAGTAGAGCGTACATCCTTGCCCAACATCAATTTATTTTCAACAATGGTTTGCTTCAGCTGCTCTTGCTGAACAAATTCGGTTGTTACTTCACCCGGGTTGTAAAACTCCCGTGTTTTTACATTCTCATTGTAATACAAGGTTGAAGCCACAATGACCCCTAAGCCTACTTGTCCTAATACTTTAAATCTACCAGCAAGTCCTTCTTTGTTCTTCTTAAATATCTTGATATAATCATCTATAAATCCAACTATACCCAACCAAACAGTTGCAAGTACGATAAGCAGGATGTATACGTTGGTAATACGTGCAAACAATAACGTAGGAATTAGAATAGCGCCAATAATTATTAGGCCACCCATTGTAGGTGTTCCTTGCTTTTTCTGCTCCCCTTCCAATCCCAAATTTCTTACCGTTTCGGCAACCTGCATTTTCCTTAACGCATTGATAAGCCTGTGGCCAAAAACCATGCTGATGAGCAAGGAAAGTATAATGGCCAATGACGCCCTGAAGGAAATGTATTGAAATACACCTGCTCCTGGAAAGTCTTGTTGTTTGTCTAAATATTCAAATAGGTAATACAGCATAGTATTAAGATTTATTCAAAAAGTTTAAATGCATTTAATAGTTCTTCTTTATCGTCAAAGTGGTGCTTCACTCCTTTTATTTCCTGATACGTTTCGTGACCTTTTCCGGCAAGCAAAATCACATCACCTTTATTGGCAATACTTGCTGCAGTTTTTATTGCTTCCCTGCGATCTGTGATACGTAAGGTTTTTTTGTAGTGAAGAGGCTTTACACCTTTATACATTTCATCAAGAATGGCTTCGGGGTCTTCGTTGCGAGGATTATCCGATGTTAGAATTACTTTGGTTCCAAGTTCGGTTGCAATGTCCGCCATGACGGGTCTTTTTGCCGTATCGCGGTTTCCACCACATCCTACCACCACAATCAATTGCTCATTCATGGTGCGTATGGTATTAATGGTTTGCAATACATTTTTCAATGCATCAGGCGTATGGGCATAATCAATGATTCCATTTACCCCTCGCTTGCTGTGTATGTATTCAAATCTTCCCCTTACTGATAACAAGCTGCTTAGTTTGATGATGATTTCGTGTTTATCTTTTCCCAATAGGAATGCAGCTCCATAAACAGCAAGTAAATTATATGCATTAAAGTTGCCTACCAATTTAAACCATGCTTCTTCACCATCTAAATTCAGAAGCATTCCATTAAAATCACTTTCAATAATTTTGGCTTTAAAATCAGCCATGGTTTGCAACGCATAGGTATAACGAGGGGCTTTGCAGTTCTGCAGCATCACAAGTCCATTGCGATCGTCTTTGTTGGTAAGGGAAAAGGCATCTTCATTCAGGTTATCGAACAACCGTTTTTTGGCTTTGATATAATTATCAAAAGTGAGGTGATAATCCAAATGGTCATGGGTGATATTTGAAAACAAGGCTCCTGCAAAATGAATACCGGCAATGCGATTTTGGTCAATAGCATGTGAGCTGGCTTCCATAAAAACAAATTCGCAACCGCTATCAACCATTTGCCTTAATAATTTTTGTATGCTAATGCTATCAGGAGTGGTGTGGGTTGCAGGTATTATTTCATCATCAATCTGATTTTGTACAGTTGAAAGTAATCCGCATTTGTGGCCAAACGAGCGAAATAGGTTGAAGAGCAATGTAGCGATGGTGGTTTTTCCATTGGTTCCTGTTACTGCCGTAACTTTTAGCAACCTAGATGGGTGATCATAAAATGCAGCAGCCATCAACCCCATTGCTATGCTACTGGAAGCAACATGTACATATGTAATTTCGGTTTGTAACTTTTCGGGTACATATTCGCATACAATTACAGAAGCTCCTTTTGAGATTACATCATTGATATAGCTGTGCCCATCGGTTACCGAACCCTTTATTGCAAAAAACACACTGCCTTTTTTTACTTCCCTAGAATCAAATGTAAAATGGCTTACTTCCATATCGGTTGACCCAATGATGGAATGAAATTCAATTTGCGATATGATTGATGCTAATGTTTTCACTTTATCCTAATGTTAGTGATATGACCATGCCTTTTGTAATTTGATTGCCCGGTAATACAGATTGCTGTACCACTTTTCCTACACCATTTATATACACACTGCATCCCAAATTCTCAAGTAGAAATAGTGCATCTTTTAGTCCCATTCCCTTTACATCAGGTACCAGTTGCTGATTGAATGTTGAAGGCGAAACGGTGAGGTAGGAACCATGGTTATTTAATCCTATCCAGTCTGTATTTTCATACGAATGTCCATCACCGGTATGCAGCGTAAGGCCAACTTTTGATGCAATAATTTGGGCATCTTTATTATACGCCCTAGAAATAACGGGAAGGTCATTTGACATTTCTTTATACGCATACCTTATTTCAGGATGCAATTTCACGCTGCTTGAAAAAACCTTGTCGGCTATTTCTTTAAATACCGGACCGGCAACAGCAGCTCCATAGTACACACCCTTTGAAGGAGCATTGACCATGACAAAGCAAGTATATTTTGGATTATCGGCAGGAAAATAACCAATGAACGATGAGCGATAAACAGGCTTTTTGTAGCCATACCTGCCATCGGCAACCAATGCTGTTCCTGTTTTTCCTGCAACCTTAAAATGCGGATTCATCAACGAGCGACCTGTTCCTACTTCGACAACACCTTTCAGCATTTTATGTAACTCAGAAAGTGTTTCTTTTTTGCATACCTGCTCATTAAGCACCTCCGGTTCAAATGATTTTACAACACGTCCTGTTTGTTCAATACGTTTCACAAAAAGTGGTTTCATCATACGTCCGTTATTGGCTACGCCATTATATACTGTAATTACTTGCAAAGGGGTAACTTTTACCTCGTAGCCAATGGATGACCAAGGCAAAGTAGTTCCGTACCAGTCTTTATCTTTGGGATGTTTGATATGTGGTGTGCCTTCACCTGTAATTTGTAAATTCAACTTCTTGGTAAGTCCTAGTTTATCGTAATAGTTGTAGTATGCAATCGGATCTCTTTTAAACCCTTCTACTACGGCTGTTGATATAGCCACATTGGATGACACTTCAAACGCATGTTGTAAGGTTACGATACCATGCCCACCCTCTTCTGAATCATACATCGTGGCATTGGCGAAATACTTTTTCTTACCGCCTTCCGTATCAAACAAATCAGTAAGTTTAGCTTTGCCTTCATCAAGCAGTGCCATAATGGAGAAAAGTTTAAATGTAGAACCCGGCTCACAGCTTTCGCGCACTGCATAATTCAGATCCTCATCATAAATACCTTCTGCTTTTCTGGTAAGGTTGGCAATTGCTTTTATTTCACCGGTAGCAACTTCCATGAGTATTGCTGTTCCCCACTCTGCATTGTTTTGCACCAAAGTTTTCATCAATGCATCTTCTGCCACATCTTGTAAATTAATATCAATAGTGGTAATGATATCCATCCCATTTTGGGCATCAATCTGTTCGTCTTCGTTTACCGGAATCCAAGCACCACCCGCAACTCGCTGCACCAAACGCTTACCCGGTTTACCCTCTAGGTACTGATTAAAAGCACCTTCAATACCTACTGGTGGTTGTCCTTTAACGTAAAAACCAATGGTACGGGATGCAAGCAATTCGAAAGGCTTTTCCCTTTTGTTATGTTCTTCTGCAGTTAATCCTCCTTTGTAGCGACCTTGATTAAACAATGGAAAAGACTTCACATGTTTCATTTGCGTAAAACTCACTTTACGCTTTAAGAGGTAATACCTGTTTTGGGAACGTCTTATTTTTTTTAAGATGACTTTGTATTCCGTTGCTGATTT
>CAYSBE010000044.1:17723-20572 GCA_964429245.1 uncultured Bifidobacteriaceae bacterium
GCAAAATACGTTCGCATCAAAATGACCTTCTTTATATTTACCGGTTTATTTGCCATGAGAGATGGTAATTTTTAAAGGTGGCGTTCTTAATTCTTTTATGCCGATTGTATCCAGTTTTTGTGCAACGGATGATTGCTTACTTTCGCTCATCAGGTTGCTGAAAATGCTTATATATTCTGACCTTAGTTCTTTGTTCTCTCGTTGAAGCTTCTCGGTACTTCTTACCAACCTTTCGGTATAATGTGCATTCCAGATATGTAATGCCGTAAGTAAAACCAGAAATAATCCGAAAGGAATTTGCTTGACCAGCCATTCATTAGACAACTTAAAATCAAAGTCGGCCATTTTCTTCATCGTATCCGTTAAACGCGATGATGATTTTGGCTGTAACTCCTTTTCAGTTGTTTCGTCTACTTCGGGCGTTATGGTAATTTTGTTTGCCAATTGAATTGTTACAATTTTTCAGCTATTCTTAATTTTGCACTTCGTGCTCGTGGGTTTCTTTGTACTTCTTCGGCACTTGCCGTCATCATTTTTTTGCCTACAGGTGCAAATGGCCTGATGATGTTTCCATAAAAATCTTTTTCCGTTTCACCTTCAAAATTTCCGGTATTGATGAAGTTCTTAACCAACCTATCTTCAAGTGAGTGGTAGCTCATGATAACCAAACGCCCGTGCTGCGAAATGACTTCTTTACATTGCATTAAAAATTGTTTGAGTACTTCCAGCTCTTGATTTATCTCGATACGTAGTGCCTGAAATACCTGTGCCCAAAATTTATAATCCTTAAATTTTGGTGCGAATGCTTGAAGCGAATCCCTTAAGTCGGCAACTGTTTCAAACGGCTTTGCACCTCTGGAAGAAACAATTTGTCGCGACATAGCCCGTGCTTGCTTTAACTCACCGTAATAGTAAAATACATCTGCAAGCTGGGCATCGGTGTAAGTATTTAATATATGTGAAGCATCTGTTTTCTGTGCACTGCTCATACGCATATCCAGCTTTGCTTCAGGAAAACGAAATGAAAATCCCCTTTCATCCACATCAAATTGATGAGACGACACACCCAAATCTGCAAGCAAACCATCAACCGGTAGAAGTTCCTGATATTGCAAATGATTTTTTAGAAACCTGAAATTTTGATCGATAAAAACAAGCCTTTTGTCTTTGGGTACGTTGCGTTTGGCATCTTCATCTTGGTCAAAGGCAACCAACACGCCTTTATCATTTAACTTGGATAAAATTAATTTGGAATGCCCTCCTCCTCCGAAGGTGACATCGACATAAACTCCGTCTGGTTTTATATTTAAAGCATCAATACATTCATTCAACATTACCGGAACGTGATACTCAGTCATCGCTCCTCCTTTCCTTTTTGCTCATGACCTCCTCTGCCAACGCACTAAAATCGGCAGGCTCTTCGCTCAGCATTTGTTCGTAAGCAGCCTTACTCCATATTTCTATTTTATTTCCATAAGCAAGCAGCATAACCTCATTGCTAATTCCTGCATACTCCGTTAGGCTTTTTGGCAACAAGATGCGTGAAGCTCCATCCATTTCAAGCATACTTGCACCCCTTAGAAAATAACGCTTAAACTCTCTTTCTTTTTTGATGTAATCACTCAGTTTGTTGATTTCTGTTGCAATTAATTCCCACTCATTTTTTGGATAAAGCACGCAACATTTTTCAAATCCCCTATTGATAAAAAATGTGTCTTTGGCCTCTTTAGGCAACTGCTTTTTGAGCGCAGCAGGGATGATCAAACGCCCCTTTGCGTCAAGTTTACAAGCATATTCACCGTGGAGATTAGACATATTTTTTTGATGATTTCGAGTGCTAAACTAAAAACAAAAATCCACTTTCCCCCACTTTCCCCCACAATGTGGAAAAAATGTGTTTATTTATCTCACTTTGATAGGATGCTGAAACGCTTGAAAGTATTGATTTTATTAAGGTTTCAGGTGATGTGTAGTAAAATGGGGGCAGATTATCCGTTTCGCTCAAAAATGAGCCGGAAATGAAATCACTTTATGCAGCCGGGTATCAGATAACCAATCAAAATCATAAATTCGTTCGCTTATGTCAATCATTGTAAATCAACTAACCAAACTATATGGCACACAGAAAGCCGTAGACCATATTTCATTTGAGGCAAAACCGGGAGATATACTTGGATTTTTGGGACCAAATGGTGCCGGAAAAAGTACCACCATGAAAATGCTTACTGGTTATATTCCTCAAACCTCAGGCAAGGCAAGTATTTGTGGTTTTGACATAACGGATCAATCACTTGATGTAAGAAAAAATATTGGCTATTTACCCGAATTGAATCCGTTGTATACCGATATGTTTGTAAAAGAGTATCTGTTGTTTTCTGCCGAAACGCAAGGCTTGGGAAATGGTGCGAACAAAAGGGTGGAAGAAATGATTGAGATGGTAGGGCTAACGCCTGAGCGCAAAAAGAAAATCGGTCAACTTTCTAAAGGATACAAGCAACGTGTAGGACTTGCACAGGCGATGTTACATAATCCCAAAGTGCTAATTTTGGATGAACCTACTTCCGGACTTGACCCCAATCAGGTGGTGGAAATACGTGAACTCATCAAAGAAATTGGAAGAGACAAAACCGTTTTGTTCTCAACGCATATTATGCAAGAAGTGGAAGCCATGTGCAACCGTGTGGTCATAATTAATAAAGGTAAAATAGTGGCCGATGACAACATAGCAAATCTGCAAAAAAGCATGACAGGCGATATCTTGATAACCGTTGAATTTAAACAAGAAATAAAGGAAAGCATACTGAAAGAATTGGCCGGAGTGAAACAGGTGAAGCAAAAAGGAAAAATCT
>CAYSBE010000045.1:0-20319 GCA_964429245.1 uncultured Bifidobacteriaceae bacterium
AATTAGTCCTATTTGCATAAAAAATCCCACTTTCTGTTGAGAAAGCGGGATGTTGTAATTCTGTTTTTTATGACTGCTTAGAATCGCTCAAAGCTGCTAAAGAAGAAGCTTGCTTCGCGAGCGGCATTTTCATCGCTGTCGCTGCCGTGTATGGCATTGGCGTCAATGGATTTTGCATATAAGTTACGAATGGTACCGGCATCAGCTTTAGCAGGGTCGGTAGCTCCAATAATGGTTCTGAAATCTGCTACTGCATTGTCTTTCTCAAGCACAGCTGCCACTATAGGTCCTGAGGTCATAAAGGCAACCAACTCGCCAAAGAAAGGGCGTTCGCGGTGTATGTCGTAAAACTCACCGGCTTTTTCCTCGCTCAAGCGGGTGTACTTCATGGCTTTAATTTTGAAGCCTTTTTGAATAATATGGTCAATAATTTTTCCGGTGTGTCCGTTTGCTACTGCATCCGGTTTAATCATGGTAAAAGTGATTTTTCCGCTCATGTTGTTTGTAAATTTGGCGGGCAAAGATAGAATAATCGGAACAATTACAGCACGATATATTTTATTTTACGGAGTGCTTATTTTATTGAAGTAGTCTTTCACCTTTTGGCGATAGTAGGGCTGCATTTCAGTCGGAATGGTTTGTAAAAGCTCGGTTTCTTTTTGCTTTTGTTTAAAGTAGGGCGAAAAATCAGGAGGAGTTGTTTTGTTTTTCTCTTTCGCCTGCTCGGCCTCGCGTTTTTTATCTTGTTCGCGTTGTTTTTCGGCTTTTTCCGACTCCAGCATGCGGGTCATGATTTCTTGTTGTCTTTGTATCATCTCCGAGCTCAGTTGTTTGTTGTACAAGTCTTTTTCAGTTTGCTCCATCATGCGCTGCATTTCCTGCATGGCTTTATTACCACCCATGCCTTCTTTTTCCTTGGCGCCCATCTCGTTCATCAGTTTTTGCATTTGCTGCCTGATGGCTTGTTGTTGGGCTGCCATGCGGGCAAAATCCTGGCTGCTCATGCCCCCTTGTTGTTCGCCTGGTTTATTGCCCCCCTGCTGTTGTTGCTTGTTTAGTCCTTCGCGCAGTTGTTTGTTTAGCTCTTCCTGCATTTTTTTTAAGTCGCCCATACCTTTTTGCGGTTGTTTGCCGCTGTTGCCTTTTCCTTTTCCGGGTTTGTTTTTCCCTCCTTTTTTGCCACTGTTGGCCTGCATCTCCATTTGCATTTGCTTGAGTATTTCACTCATCATTACTCCCAGGTTATTGGCGCTGGTCATGGCACTTTGCTGCCTGTAGCGTACCTCTCCAAAATTGCGTTGCGAATAGGCACTCACGGTGCGGTCAAGGTTTTCGCGCATTTTGGTTACCTCACGGTTGATAAACGAACTGATCTGTGGAACTCGCTTGCTCAATGCCTGTAAGCTATCTTCAATTATTTTTGCATTATCACTTATGTTTTTTTGCTCTTTGGCCGCTTCTACAAATTGCGGACTATACCCGTTTATGGCACTCATTTTATCCATTAAGGCTTCTTGGTCTTTAGATAATTGAATAGTATTTTCAAGTATTTCGCGCAAAGCTTCTGCATTTATTTCATCATCTTTTTCTTTCTCACTTTCTCTACCTTCTTGAAGCTTTTCACTCATCTCTTCCATTTTTTGAGCCGCTTCTTTTTGTTTCTGAGCCGCTTTTTCAGGTTTGTTTTTTTCTAGTTCGTCACTGCTTTCTTGTTGTTTTTCTTCCACACTTTTTTCTTCTTGTTTGGTATCGGCTATTTCATTTGGTTGCTCTAGTTTTTCATTTTCTTTTCGAAGTTCTTCTGCCTTTTTTTGCCATTCAGAAAATGCTTCATTTAGTTTCTCCTGTTCTTTTTTAATTTCATCAAGCTGTTGCTTTTTTTCTTCTTTATTCAGTTTGTTATCGTTTTGGAGTTTTTCTGTTTTTTCGGACAGTTGTTTTTGTTTTTCTTTTATCTCATCCAATTTGTTAATAGATTCATCCAACTTTTTTTCTACCTCCATTTGCTTGAATTGTTCCAACATGCGGTCTAGTTCTTTCTCCACGTCCTTATTGTTCATCTGCAGCTTATCCAATTCCTTTTTTATTTGGTCTTTATTTTGGTTATTCAGCATTTGCTGTGTTTGTTGGATGAGTTTTTTTAGTTCATCACTTAGCAACTCTTCAAACAGTTTGTCAATCTGTTTTTGTTTTTCAAGCAACTCTTCTGATTGTTTGTTAAACTCTTCTTCCTTTTTCACATTTTCTTTTTGCTGTTGCTTAATTTGCTCCATCTTTTTTTGCAATTGTTTTTGGCGTTCGAGCAGCTGTTCAAGCTTCTTTTTCTCTTCCCAGGTTAGTTCCTTTTTTTCTGCCATTTTCTGATCCAGCTCTTTCATTTCACGTTGCAATTTTTTGGCTTCCAACATGGCAGCTTCCATTTCTTTGGTAAGTTTTTGTGCGGCATTATCCCTGCGTTCAAGTAGTTCTTCCATGCTTGGTGCTTTGTGCAGCATCACCTGGGAGCGGCTTGATTTGGCACCTCGCACACCATCATTGTCCCACACTTCAAAGAAATATTCTACCTCTTCACCAGGAGCTATTTGAATCGTATTCAAATCAAATTCGTAATAAAAACGATGTTGAAGTTCATTTGAAGGGACGAGAATGGTGCGCGCTTCCTTTTTATTTAGCCGTTCCTTATCGTCTGATTTGAGGATGTGGTAATTAAAGGTAAGTCGGCTTAGACCATAGTCGTCTTGAATTTCTCCGGCAAAATAATTCACTTTGTTACCAAGGCTATCAGCTTGTTCAGCAACATCAATTTTCGGGTATTCATCTGCAATGATTTGCACAGTGTATTGCATCGAATCATTTTGGCCGTTGTTGGGATGATGGAGTAAAATTTGATATGTAGCACTTTCCCGAAGTTGCTTTTTTAGGCTGTATTGTTTGTCGGATAGTTTTTGGGCATCAGCTGACTTTCCATTAAAAACAAAATCAACCGAACCGGTATGGTTGGCAAAAAGGGTCCATGTGGCTTGTGTTCCGTATGGCACCACAATATCAGATGGACTGGTAAGCAGTTCGCTTTTTTTGCGTGTGTATGCCGGGTACACCAATTTTAACTGCCATTGCTGCATTACAGGAATAGCAGCCACTTTTAGTTCAAATTGTTGCGACTCATAGCCACTGCCAACGAGTAGAAAAGGAATATTCTTTCGCACATTTCTGAACGTGTAGCGATAGGTATGCTTGTTTTCCTTTTGCATAAGGTATCGGTTGCCTTCAATCACCAACGATACATCTTCGGGAAGTGCTTTTCCTACTACATCAACTTGCAACTCGAAATCTGTGTACTCTTCAGCTGTTAGCGAATCATTTAAGATATGAAACGAAAAAGGAGCAGGAGCAGGAAAATGGGCATTATAATGTACAATTCTGTTTGGCGTATCATTAATAAGTTCAGGTTCAAAAATATATACAACCAATAACACCAATAATGGAATCAATCCATATGGGGCATAGCGTTTGTTTTGTTTAAAATCGATTGCCTCGTCAAAAGCAAAAGGTTTTAAATTTTGGGTTTTTTGATCAATAGCGGCAAGCAAAAATGCATTACCTGACAAGGCTTGTTTTTGAAGTTGAAGGGTATTGATAATTTTATCGCCAACTTGGTGGAAATGCTTTCCGATTAAATCAGCTGCTTCTTCATGTGACAAGCGTTTGCCCATTTTTAGTAAGCCTGATAACGGAATAAATAAAAACCGATAGGCCAACACAATTGTGCAACTTAAAAATGTATAAAACAAAACGGTACGCACGCTACTGTTGTATCTTCCAAAATGCTCAAGGGCAGCTACAAGTAAAAAAGTGACTATCAACAAGCCTATAAAGAATATAGACCCACGTATAAGCAGATTTTTGTAATACTTACGAATGAATACTTCGAGTTTTTGTAAGAGCTCGTTTTGTGCCATGTTCAATCAACAAATGTAGCATATAAACGGATGAAAATGTATGTGCAGTATGTAAAGAAATAGCAGCCATGGCTATCACAGCAATGAGAAAGAAAATGAAATACATAAATCATTGATTGGCAGGGCAATTTGAAAAACTAAAAATGTGATGCTTTTGCCTATTTTCGCACCTCACAATTTTTTATGAGTGACCCGATAAAACACGAATGCGGTATTGCATTCATCCGATTGCTTCAACCACTGTCTTATTATCAGCAAAAGTATGGATCAGCTATGTATGGCCTTAAAAAGTTGTACTTGTTAATGGAAAAACAACATAACCGCGGGCAAGATGGTGCCGGATTGGGTGTTGTAAAACTAGATCCCAAACCTGGCGAACCATACATTTATCGCAGAAGAGCAAATGGCAGCGGAGCTATTTCCGAGATTTTTGGGAAGGTGAGCAAAAAAATAAATGATTCGGTAAAAAAGGACGACCTTAAAGATGCTGATTTATTAAAAAGCAAAGCTCCATTTATTGGGGAAGTATTGTTGGGACACTTGCGATACGGAACTTATGGAGGAAGTGATACCAACCTTTGCCATCCGTTTATTCGTGAAAACAATTGGATGACAAGAAACCTTGTGTTGGCGGGTAATTTCAACATGACCAATGTAGATGAGCTGTTTAATGTACTCATTGAGTTGGGACAGCACCCGAGTGAAAAGGCGGATACCATAACCATGTTGGAAAAAATCGGGCATTTTTTGGATGAGGAAAACCAACGTCTTTTTTCTGAATTTAAACGCCAGAAAAAATCAAACGCAGAAATCACAGCACATATTTCATCAAATATCGACATTCAAAGGATTTTGCAACGCGCACTTAGAGATGTAGATGGCGGCTATGTACTTTCCGGAATGATAGGAAATGGTGATGCATTTATAGTGCGTGACCCAAATGGAATACGTCCATGTTTTTATTATCATGACAAAGAGGTGGTGGTAGCCACATCAGAAAGGCCAGCTATACAAACAGGATTCAATATATTAATTGATGACATAAAAGAATTAAAACCTGGTCATGCACTTATCATAAAAAAAGATGGAACGGTAAATGAAGTGCAGGTATTAAAACCCGGACAAAAATTGTCATGTACGTTTGAGCGCATATATTTTTCCAGAGGAAACGACAGGGATATTTATCTTGAACGTAAAAAATTAGGCTACCTCATTTCTGAGCGTGTATTAAAAACAATTAACCACGACATTCAAAATTCAGTCTTTTCATATATCCCCAATACGGCAGCTACCGCATTTTATGGAATGATTGATGGCGTGCTTGATTATTTAAGCGAATACAAGGCTTCACAAATATTAAAAATGGGCCCCAAGCCTGATAAGGAAAAACTAAAAGAATTGATTGCGTTAAAACCAAGGCGCGAAAAAATTGCCGTGAAGGATGTGAAGCTTCGCACATTCATTACCGATGACGAACACCGCGAAGATATGGTAGCGCACGTATATGATGTTACTTATGGTTTAATCAAAAATCACCAAGATACACTTGTAGTGATTGATGATTCGATTGTGAGGGGAACAACGTTAAGAACAAGTATTATCCGCATTCTCGACCGGTTGTTGCCAAAGAAAATTGTTATTGTTTCTTCCGCACCGCAAATTCGCTATCCCGACTGTTATGGGATTGATATGAGCCGTTTGAAAGACTTTATTGCTTTTCAGGCGATGTTGGCATTACTAAAGGATACCAACCAGGAATACATGTTGCAGGTGGTGTATGAAAAATGCAAGGCACAGGAAGCAGCGCCCAAAGAGAAAGCGGTTAATCATTTGAAGGAATTGTATGCATTGTTTACAGACGAGCAATTGGAAAAGAAAATTGCAACACTGCTTACTCCTGAAGATTGCAAAGCAGAAATTGAAATTATTTATCAAAGCATCAAGAATTTGCACAAGGCTTGTCCAAACCATAAAGGCGATTGGTATTTTAGCGGCAACTATCCAACACCGGGAGGGAATAAAGTAGTGAACAAAGCATTCATTAATTTTATGGAAGGAAATAATGCACGCGCTTATTGATTTAAATTGCCTGAAATAATTTACACCAAATGATTTTACGTACCGAACACTTAGTTAAAAAATACAAAAAGCGTACTGTAGTAAATGATGTTTCTATTGAAGTAAAACAAGGGGAATGTGTTGGATTGCTTGGGCCAAATGGTGCCGGCAAAACCACCACATTTTATATGACAGTAGGCATTGTGAAACCTGACGAAGGAAGGGTATTGCTGGATGATGACGATATCACACAGCTTGCCATGTACAAACGGGCACAAAAAGGTATCGGTTATTTGCCACAGGAAGCATCTGTTTTTAGAACATTAAGTGTAGAAGATAATATTAAAGCGGTATTGGAACTTACCAACCAAACACCAGCCCAACAAAAAGAAAAGCTGGAAGAGTTGATGGAAGAATTTGGACTAAATCGGGTGCGAAATAACCTTGGAAACGTGTTGAGTGGAGGTGAGCGCAGGCGATGTGAAATAGCACGCGCACTTGCTGTTGGTCCAAAATTTATTTTATTGGATGAACCTTTTGCAGGCGTTGACCCGATTGCTGTTGAAGACATTCAGCAAATTGTAGCAAAACTTAAACACCGAAATATTGGGATACTCATTACCGACCATAACGTGCACGAAACCTTGAGTATTGTTGATAGGGCTTATTTGCTATTTGAAGGAAAAATGCTGAAAGCAGGTACTGCACGCGAATTGGCAGAAGATGAAATGGTGCGGAAGGTTTACCTGGGTCAAAATTTTGTTTTACGTTAATAAAAATCAGTAATTACAACATGAAAAAGTTTCTACAACTCACAGCTGTATTCGCAATGGTTGCAATAGCAGCATGCTCAGGAGAGCAAAAACCAGCAGAACAAAAACTATCAACCGAAGAAGAAAAAGCGGTGGAGGAACGCATGCAAAAAGATCAGCAGGCAATGGATTCTTTAGAGAAAGCCATTATGGATCAAATTGATCAAGATACAACAAGTATACCGATGTAGAATAAGTAAGAGCAATCACTTGTGATTGCCTTTACTTATTAATTAGCAACAACAGTTTAAGTAAAAATTATTGCATGGTAATCTGTGATAAATCTTTGTTATATAAATAATAAATTGTAAAATTGCGTGTTATCAATTGTAAATTTACAATTATGAAAACCAGAAATACAGTTTCAAAAGCACGCAAAATACAAACAAGTGTGGCGGGTTTTTCCCGAAAATCATTGCAGCCGGTAAAATATTCGCCTGAATGGGTGGTATTGCATACACAAAATACGCCCGAATACAAACTTCAGATTATTAAACGCATAAGAGTTGGTGTCAGTAAATCGGAATGGAAAGGTTTGATACAACATATCGGGGCAACAGAAAAAGAGCTTGAAAATGTGTTGCCTGCATCTATCAGCAGCATGCAAAAAAATACAGTATACAGCAAAGAAACTTCTGAACGTATTTATGAATTGGCTCGTCTGTTTGGGATAGGTTATGAAGTATTTGATAATCATGACGACTTTAAAACATGGCTGATGACGGCTTCGCGGACATTGGGAAATAAAAAACCTTTTGACTTACTCGACAGCAGCTTGGGTTTTGAAATGGTTGAAAACGAAATATGGCGCATACGCTATAATGTATACAGCTGATGTTTGTTTACAGGGTAACTATCCTTAAATATAAGGCTGAAACACTAAGCGGCATAGGTGCTGAAAAGTTTGGCGCAAGATGGAATGAACCAGGAACCCGTGCCGTGTACTGTTCAGAAAATATTTCATTGGCGCTGCTCGAGTGGTATGTTCACTCTTCCAATATGGGAGTAATGCCAAAAGAAATTGGTGTAGCCAGAATTTATGTTCCCGATCATTTTAACATATTATCTTTAAAAACCTTGCCCGAAAACTGGAACAGCTATCCATACACTTCAGAAACCGCAAGTGTGTTTACGAAATTAGTGAAGCAACCGGATTTTTTTGCGTTGAAAGTACCCTCTTCTATTGTTGGCCTAGAACACAATATCATCCTCAACCCGATTTATCACGCTTTCGCGCAAGTTCGTGTTGAAGAGTTTATTCCCATACCCGTAGATAAAAGATTCATTAAGCACTTGTAAGACATTTCGAAAAAAAAATGCCCCACACAATGTAGCATGGGGCTTTTCTGAATCTATTGCAGTATGTTTTTTACTGACCTTGTGCTAGCGAAAATCCTTTTTTCTCACCATACACACGTAGTACTTCGTGTGAAGGGATATAGAAATGCTCGCTGATTTTTGAAAGTGTTTCGTAAATTTCTTTTTGTGACATCTCGCCTTCTATGCGGACCCTATAGTGATCAACACATTCGGTGAAGATGGAGCCTGTTGGCCACACTTGTGTTCCGCGGTTGGATATCATGGTAAGTGTATGTCCGGCATTCAATGCAGGTTTAATTTTATCTGCAATTTCACTGCCTAAAAGCGCGGTCTCAATAAACAAATCAACGCCTACAATTTTTTGTCCGGCATTGTCTACGCTGGTTTCCATCATTTTTTGCATGGCAGGTGCTGATGGCTTTGTAAACACAGCGATATTGTCTTTAGCTTCACGCGGCTTCGAAAACTCAGGGTTTTTACCCAGGTTTTTAATGATGGCCTCAGCAAACTCGTTGGTATTGGATGGTGCAATGGTGCGGTCGCCAAAATCAGCTGTATGTACCCCTTGCTCTAATGTATAACGCAATGCGTTTTCAATATTGGCTGCTTGTTTCACATAACCAAGATAACGGAGCATCATCAATCCGCTCAGCAATAGCGATGTTGGGTTGGCCAATAACTTACCTGTAATATCGGGTGCAGTTCCATGTACGGCTTCAAATATGGAGATGTTATCACCCACATTGGCTGATGGTGCAAAGCCCAACCCGCCTACTAGACCGGCACACAAATCGCTCATGATATCGCCTTGAAGGTTGGTAAGAACCACCACCTGAAACTCCTGAGGACGAGCAACCAATTTCATGGCAAGGTCATCCACAATGATATCATTGCTGTTAATTTCGGGGTATTCTTTGGCAATTTCCTGAAATGTTTCCAAAAATAAACCATCCGTAAGTTTCATGATATTAGCTTTATGGGCACAGGTTACTTTGGTAAAACCTTCTTTGCGTGCCATTTCAAAAGCAAAACGAATAACCTGCGCACTTCCCGGACGGGTAATGATTCTGCGGCAAATAGCCACATCATGTGTATTCAAATGCTCGATACCACCGTAAGTGCCTTCAATATTCTCCCTAACAATGGTGATATCAATTGGAATACCGGCTTTTGAAAAAACGGTCTCAACTCCGGGCAATGATTGAAAATGCCTGCGATTGGCATAAGTACTCCATGTTTTGCGGGCAGTTACATTGATACTTTTCATTCCTTTTCCCTTTGGGGTTTCCATTGGGCCTTTGAAAAGAATGCCAAGCGATTCCACAATTTCTTTGGCTTGGGGTGTCATGCCGGTGTTATGTCCTTGTTCGAAATAGGCTTTTCCCATCTCAATAAATTCGTATTGTAAAGGAACTTCAGCGGCATTAAAAATGTTTAGTACCGCATCCATAATTTCAGGACCGATTCCATCGCCTTTTGCTACAGCAATTTTCATATTGTTTTTGTTTGGTTTGTAAAAGTGCCGCAAATATGTGACATTCGAGCACGCTATCCAAACTATTTAATAGTCATTTCTTTATTATAAATAAGGAATAAAGTAAGACTTATAATTTACTAAAGAGGTAAAAATAAAACGACTTACTCTTCTTTTTTTGGGTCTTGCTTTTTCAATTCAGCAAAAACTTTTTCCATTTTAAATACGTAGTCAAGGCTGTCATCAACAAAAAAATGAATTTCGGGTACAATGCGCGCTTGCTTTCTGATTTTAGTAGCCAATATTTTTCTAATCTCTTTTGATTGAAGGTTTATGATATTGAGCATTTCTTTTTGGTCCCGAATTTGAAGCATGCTTACATATACCTTAGCGTGCCCCAAATCTGGCGAAACCATTACCTTACTGATGGTAATAAACGCATTGCCAAACATTTCGGAGCGGTACTGATTAAAAATAGCAGCTAGCTCCTGCTGCAATAAACTCCCGAACTTTTCCTGTCTGATACTCATGGGGCAAATATCTATATTTATTTACCATTTTACGTATTTAAAGCACACAGAAGCTTACTACCAACTCACCACCAGCTTTTGTACAAATACCATTCCTTTAGCATCCTGCATTTGTAGGAAATACACACCGGGTACAAGGGATGATACATTGCAGGTGTGTTGTTGTGCATCAAGATGTAGTGTGTAGCTTTGGCCCGCTAAATCAATAGCTGTAACACTCATGGTTTGCTCAGGCAATTGTATGATATCGCTTGCCGGGTTGGGGTAAATGGCAGAATAGGAATTTTTATTTTTGATATTTTTAACGCTCAATGGTCCTATTAGCCGAAAGAAATTCGTATTAGCCAATTCTGGATTAAATGCAAAACCTTTATTGGAGCTATAAATATCAAGATACATCAGATTGAGATTGTCATAACTTTTCCAAGTACTGTCTTTAGTTTCAAAATAGAATGAACCTTTATCAGTCAGTACCATATAAAATGAATCAGCATTTGTTGGCGTAATATAATATGCATTATTTATTGCACCTGTGAAAGTATCAATCCGATAAAATGTATTGGCAGTATCGTTTGTAAAATATACATATTTTGCTTTGTAGTTATCTGCACTGTCAGTACCAATATATAGGTGATTTGAAGCATCTTTGATCGCTGCCAATTTAATTGTCAGTGGGATGGCTTTTTCATAAACATTTTGGCCATAGTCATTGCTGTATGTTAAAAAGTTCTTTCCATTGCTAAAAGAGTTCTCAACCATATAACCTTTATTATCTTTAAGATAGACGGAAAATATCCAACTAGGGCGATTGGATATATTAAAATGATATTTACTGGTATCTAAACTTAGCCACGTGTTACCCCCGTCAGTAGTTACAAAATTGCCATTACTTGTTCTTACTACACCATAATTAGGTGTGTGAAAAATCATATCCGAATAGTTACCCCGAATTAAAACATTATTTATTGTATCAATATATTTTACATAAGAGGCATTGTTAGTGATTATTGCTAGTCCTTTAACAAATGCTCTGTATGCTACTTCTACATACAGAGTATCGTTATAATGTGATTGCATTCTATTTATTCTTTCAAACCCAAGCCCTGTCCATGGTACTGCTTTGGCAGTATTATAATTCACATCATAAACAATCAAACTCATTTTACCTGCAGAAGAGTGATATAATTTTTCGGCATTGGGGCCATAGCATAAATAGTCAATCCCAATGTATGTAGGATTAATATTTTCTAAAGGTTCCCATTGAGCATATATACACTGTAATTGCAATAACAAAAAAATCAATAACTGCAGCGTTTTTTCCAAAAAATATTTTGAAACAATGTATTTGTAATTCATATGCTTGTGTGTTTTTGTATTCAAATTTAGTATAATTTTTTAAATACATCAAGATGCTAAATTCTTTAGCATCTTGATGTAAATGATTGATTTATAATCAGCATTTAATTAGGCGGAACGTTTTTGTTTGTAAATTTGGATACCAGCATACCATTCCACATCCCGGTATAAATACACGATTAAATTCATTAGGCCCTAATGGCAATTTGAAAGTATCACCATTGTAAACAAGTTGGAAAATTAAATGTGACATAGTACCGGTTTCCGTAAAGCCGAAATAATTGTAAACTTCTGTATTTGTAATAATTACGACACCTGCCTTATCTGGTTCAGTACTTGCGGGTAAAGAAATCTTATCATTATAAAAATATGGAATCGAAATGTCACCATTTAGGTGAAACATCATATTAAGTTTAAAGTCACATCCTGTTTCATTAACAAATGTCCACGGTATGTCAGAATTATCAATTACAGGTGGGTTTTTTGTAGGGTCTAATGTACCTAAAGTGTACATTTCTTTTGGGACATTAATGTGCGCATGCATTGAATTTTGTTGGATTGAAAAACAAGCAAGCATAAACAATACTGACTTTGCGATTAAATGGTTAAGTTTTTTCATTGGTTTAAAATTTAATTGTTGAAAAACAAAGTTTAGGATAGGGGATTTGAAAAACTATTCCTAAACGGAATATCGTATTCCATTCAGGAATAATCATATTCCAAATTGGAATAATGAAAGCTATTGCTATATTAGCGTTATAAATTCAATTAAATTCATGTTCGTACAAGGCTCACGCATTCGTAAATAAGAGAATACAATGGCATAAAACAAACGGCTATGGCTTATGAGTTGGGTGTTTCTCAATCGTGGCTTAGCAAAGTTGAGGCTGGTGAAATTGAACCGGATATTCAGTCGTTGCAGAAAATAGCTGACTATTTGAAAGTTAGCCTGTCAGATTTGATGAAATCTGATTTTGTCATTCAAACCCAAAATAACTACGACCAATCGAAAGGTGTTTATATTGAATCGGAGCTGCATTACCTGAAGGATTATGTGGCCAAACTTGAAAAACTGATTGCACAAAAAGATGCCCTTATTGAAAAGCTCTCAAATAACGAATTAGGTAAATAATACTTTTTTCGTCAGGTAGATATCCTAAGGTCACCATTTTCTGAATATGATGTATACCGCAGCGATAATCATCATAAATCCCATCACATGGTTCCATTGTAATTGCCCACCTTTAAAGATAAATATATTGATCACAATAAACACGGTTATGGATATCGCTTCTTGCAGTGTCTTTAATTCAAACATGTCAAACGGACCACCATTGCCCGAATAGCCTATGCGATTTGCAGGCACTTGAAACATGTATTCAAACAGGGCAATAAACCAACTTACCAATATAATTCCCACTAGCCCAAAGGCTTTAAGCCAATCTATTTTTTGAAATTGCAAATGCCCGTACCAAGCAAAAGTCATAAATACATTAGACAGTGTGAGTAAGGATATTGTATAGATGGTCTTCATATTTATGATATTTTTGGATCAGTATTTAAAATTGTGTAGTTTCGCTACGTAAATTATAAAATAATGAATCACATTATCGACAAAATAAAAAACACCATTGCCAAGCAAGGTGCAGGAGAGCAAGTAGTAGCCGACATGAAAGAATTGCGTGAGTGGTTTAAAGCCAACTTAAATGAGCCGGGTTATGTGCGCATGATTCGCTTAGCATATGAAAATATTGAAGAGAATGGTGACTATACGTTTCTGTACCTAGAAGAGGAAGATGGTAAAGCTAACCTCGATTATTTCATTGACTTACTTGCTGATTATAAGAACAAATACAATAAAGAAGAGTTAATTGATATTCGTCACTTGATGGAAGGCACCACGCGTGAAGAGGAAGTATCGGAAGCTGAGTAATTTCAAATTATTATTTCTTAATAACACCCCGATTTGCTGATTACAGGTCGGGGTGTTTTTTTACTCAATTACTCAAATCTACACATGCCATTATCACCATTTACATAGTATAGGCGTATGTTTTTTCCTTGCCCCAATTTTAGGTTTTTATTTACAAGTTTCACTAGGCGCTTGCTTTGTCTTCCAAAGGTTTTGCTCCAATAAACAACCACGGTGTATGTTGCTAGTGTGCTGCTGTCAATCTCAGATTTACCTACTGGAATAAACAATGAAAGCTGTTGAGTTAAGTTCTGTAAAGTATCAAGTGGAGCCATTGTAGGCATTGGAGGAAATGATTGATTAAATGCACCCGTTTTGTTCCATTTCAAATTTGGAAATCCACCGGCATAGCAATTTATAAACCAACTGATGAGCTTACCTGTGCTGTCGTAGTAGCAAGCCTGCATGGGTTGTAAATAGTCATTAATCTTAGGATTGCTATTGCCACTATTATAATCTGCCATTAAGCTGTCTGTAGGAAAGAAAAACTTGAGCTGTTTTATGGCATCAAGTTCATAAATTAGCGTATCGGGTATATTCCATTTGGTTGCTTGTGCTATTAGCTGCGTTTCAGACATCGGAACGGGTTGCGATTTTATTCCGTATATACCCATTATTATTCTAGAGCAACCTGAGGAAAATAGGCTTAATATAAAGGCGACAAATAAAATAAGGTGTTTTATATGCTTGTCGGGCATCACAAAAATGATATCAGCTGTGTGAACTAACCAAATCTTCAGCAAGCACCGCCTTTGCTGCTTTGGCAATGGCAGCTTCATCAAATCCACATTCGGCATACAGTTCTTTTTGCTCACCGTGTTCGGTAATTTTATCAGGCATACCCAACATTTTCAGCGAAAGTTTGTAATCGTGTGTTGCCATAAACTCAAGTATTGCTGAGCCAAATCCACCCACAATCGTTCCGTCTTCTATTGTAATGATGTGCTTGTATTGTGAGCAAATTTCGTGGAGCAATCTTTCGTCAAGTGGTTTTACAAAACGCATGTCGTACACGCCTACTTCTATGCCTTCCTTAGCCAGTGCTTCAGCGGCTTTCAGGGCAAAATTTCCAGGGTGTCCGATAGCCAATAAAGCTATTTTATCTCCTTTTCGCAAGGTGCGTCCGGTGCCTATTTCAACTTCGCTAAATGGTTTTCTCCAATCAATCATAACACCGTTGCCACGTGGGTATCGTATGCTGAAAGGTCCTGCATTTTTTTCGAGTGTAGCTGTGTACATTAAGTTGCGTAATTCTTCTTCATTCATAGGGGCACTTACCACCATATTGGGTACACAACGCATAAACGGAATGTCAATCATGCCATGATGTGTTTGTCCATCAGCACCGGCAAGTCCTGCGCGGTCCATGCAGAAAATCACGTGTAGATTTTGCAATGCCACATCATGTACCACCTGATCGTAGGCGCGTTGCATAAATGAGGAGTAAATATTGCAAAATGGAATCATACCTTGTGTAGCCAATCCTGCACTGAATGTAACTGCATGCTGCTCGGCAATACCCACATCAAAAGCTCGGTCAGGTATGGCTTTCATCATGATATTCATACTTGAGCCCGAGGGCATGGCAGGTGTGATTCCAACTATTTTTTTATTCTTTTCGGCAAGTTCCACCAATGTATGACCAAATACATCTTGATACTTTGGGGGTTGAGGTTTATCATTTCCAGATTTAAATATTTCTCCCGTTACTTTATCAAACAACCCGGGTGCATGCCATTTGGTTTGGTCTTTTTCGGCAGGGGCATATCCTTTGCCTTTTACCGTAACCACATGCAGTAGTTTTGGACCTGGAATTTTTTTAAGGTCATTAAAAATTTTCACCATGTGGTTCACGTCATGTCCATCAACTGGGCCAAAATAACGGAAACGCAATGACTCAAACATATTGCTATGCTTGAGTAAGCCACCCTTTAGCGTATCGTGCAGTTTGCTTAGGATATCTTGTGACAAATGGCCAAATTTGTCCAGCTTGTCAAGCGTTTTCCATACGTCATCTTTAAATTTATTGTAGGTAGGCGAAGTGGTAATATCGGTTAAGTATTCTTTTAGCGCACCCACATTCGGGTCAATGCTCATGCAATTGTCGTTCAGCACTACAATCAGGTTGCTGTCTTCCACACCGGCATGATTGAGTCCTTCAAATGCCAATCCTGCTGTCATGGCACCATCGCCAATAACTGCTATGTGCTGACGGTCTTTTTCGCCTTTAAGTCGAGAAGCTACAGCCATGCCCAACGCAGCTGAAATAGAGGTAGATGAGTGACCTACACCAAACGTATCGTATTCGCTTTCAGCACGTTTTGGGAAACCCGACAGGCCTTTGTAGACACGATTGGTATAAAAACGGTCTCTACGTCCGGTAAGAATTTTATGTCCATATGCTTGATGGCCCACATCCCAAACCAATTGGTCGTAAGGGGTATTGAATGCATAGTGCAAGGCAACTGAAAGTTCCACAACACCAAGGCTTGCACCAAAATGGCCACCATATACTGAAACAGTATCAATGATATACTGACGAAGGTCGTTGCATACATTTACCAAATCTTCTTCGCGCACCTTTCTGAGGTCGGCAGGTAGGCGAATGGGTTCTAAATAAGTTCCGGCTTTTATTTCCATAGTTTCTTAAACACGCTATAACAGCAAAAGTTTGTAAAAATGGCTGTTAATGAATGGGTAAAAATATTGATTAATGACAAGTTTTAAAAATATCTTTAATCCAAACGAATAATTAGGTGCTTTATTCCGTGAATAGTTTGAAATATTTAGGCTTCATAAAATATTGAAGCAGATTGAGTGGAATGGCTATTTCTACACTTTTGTATGGATAGTTTTCGTGTTGGGCTTCATTAAATACCATAAGCATTTGTTCTCTAATATAAAATTGACGTTGAACCCCTCGCTCAAGTGAAACCGAGCTATTTGCTATTAAGGTATTGGAACCTTTTACCTGAGGAGGGTTTATGGAAGTGATGTATCCGGTTGGCAAATTCTTTATATTGTATCTTTTGCCAACCCAATATACAAAGCCTTCAAAAGAATCAAGTTTTTCAGGTACGATAATATCTTTTATATAAAGCGCTTTACGTGCAGCCGAGTCAAGGGTAAATGCGATGGATTCGTAATTTGAATACAAGTCTTCGGTACAGGCATTTATTGGGCATGCGATAAATGAATATATTCCTTTTTTTGCAAGTGTATTCTCTGCAACTATGTTTCTGTTGAGTGGAGCATCGCTTCCATATTTTGTTTCATTATAAAATCGATACGGAATCAGACCTGGATTATTTTCACCATAATGGTATTTTATCAGTTCGTTGATGATGAGTTGATTGAGCGTATCTTTTTTTTGTTCGGCAGCAAACAATGGTATGGATATATACGACATGCACGAATCGCTGAACTTGGTTACAATGGTGTATTGCTTTAAGGGCGATTGGCCAAATGCAGCAAAATGAAATCCGAAAACCAATACCAGCAGAAATTTATTCATATGCCAAACATAACGTTTAAATCAAGAAATATTTCTTAATGAAATCTTAGGAAAAATAATAACCTTTGATCTAACAACAAATACAGCTAATACACTGTTTGTAGGCTTATGACAAATTTTTAAAACTGTAATTATGAAAAAATCCTACATGACAGGTTTGCTTATCGGGATGATAGCAACATTGCAACTGCAGGCACAATCTAAGTTTTATGTAAATGTAAACGGTGGGTATTCCATTCCCTTTCTGGCACAACCTTATGGTCAATCTCTTAATTGGTATTCGCAAACAATAAATCCCACTATTGAAGGTGAGACTTTCTATTCCAAGCTGGGTAGCGGATGGAATGCCGGGGCTTTTGCCGGCTATACATTAAATAATTTTATTAGTGTAGAGCTTGGTTACATGTACCAGCAAAGCCCTGTGGGAAATCATAATAGAATTAATAATATCGAGAATGGTTTTACCACCTATTTGAGAACAAGTACCCTACAATCGAAGGTACATCATATCATGCCTGCGCTGCGGCTTTTCAAGACATATAAATCCGGTCAAACATTTCTTCGCATTGCACCCATGTTCGGTATCAGTCGTTTATATGGTCAAACAGTTGAGCAGAATTTTAACCCCCTTACACAGATAAAAAAAACTACTGAGAGTAGTGTAGAATTTTCAGGTGGGATGGCCTATGGCATGTTTCTTTCAGCAGGATATGAGCATAATTTTGGAGATAAATTTGGTCTTTCAATAGAGCTATTTACAAATATGCAGCGCTATACACCTTCAAAAAGCAACCTTAACCAATATACCGTAGATGGTGTGGATATGTTGCCGAATATGACAGTGAGTCAAAAACAAAGAGAATTTGTGAAGAAATTGCCGGAAAATTATTCAGATTATTCTAATTCCAATGAGCCGTCAAAGAGTTTAATCAGCAATCAAAATTCCTTTACTTTCAGCAGCATTGGAATAAAGCTAGGCTTTAGTTATCGCTTTTGATTTCACAAAAAGCCAAGCTGCTTCTTCAACAAATCAGCTTGCCATTTTTCCCATGTTTGCGATTTGAAATACGACAAAAACATGTTTTTGTTGGCACTTTGCACACACAGGTAATCTGCCAGCTGCTGCGCAGGTCCTGCCAGCCGGCTGTTTGTATTCAGCATGGCATCAAATAGGTTGGCCACCAGTTTTTCATCGCAATAACTCAATGTTTTTATGGCTGCAAATGCATTGTTGCGGGTGCGAAATTCCCACTGATTACCTGCTAGCCAAACCAATTCATCTAAGCATTTTTGGCGTTCAATATTGTTTATAGCTGATAGCTCAAGCCATTTGATGCGCAAGCTGTTGTTCATGCCTTGCACACCTTTGGTAGCCTGCAAATATGTGGCTGCTTCCTGCGGGTAGGTATTGCACAATTTTTCCAATGCTGCTGTCACCACATCATAGCTTGAGTCGCTGAGGGCTTTGGTAAATGTATTTTTCCAAGTATTATTGTTGCCGTTATACAATTTGATGGCATTAAGTTTTGCTGCTGGATTGCGGTTTGTGTTAAATATTTGCTGAAGTGTTGCCGCACTTTTCTCATCATTTACCAACTGATACATAATTTCAGCTTTCATCTGCACGAATGTTTCTTTAGCAAAAGCAGCAAGCAGCAAGTCACGTTTTTTATCAATTTCGATTTCACGCAGAGCATATAAGGCATCGTAGCGATCAAGCATGTTGTGGGCTTTTTGTAACTGTGCCGAAAGCTCATTAAATCCTTTTTTAAACTTCACCGATTTCAGGATGCGCGCATTGGGATCGAACAATATAAACGCTATTTGCTTGCTGTTCTTATTAGGCACTTTCACCACTTCAAATTGCTCATCTATCCAGTCGGTAATACTATCAAATGTGCCATCGGTGTAGTGTACTTCAAACACTATTGGCATTTTGAAAAGCCTCACCAGTTCGTCTTGCTGATGGGTTTGCTCTATGGCAATTTCAGTAGAACGGGAAGCGTCTGCATATTTCAGGTCTTCATAATGCACCGTATACTCAGGTTCACCACCACGGTAAATCCATTGATCAAAAAACCAAGTTAAGTCTTTGCCCAACACATCTTGAATCGCTTGAACCAAGTCGTTGGTTTCTACATTGCCATAGGCATGCGTTTTTAGGTAGTGGTTCAGTACGCGTTTCCACTGTTCTTCACCAAGCACATAATCCAGCATACTAATAACAGCCGACCCTTTTGGATATACGCGTGCAGTTCCGGCCAATGTATGACGAATTGGGTTTCGGTCTTTTTTACTTGCTTCTAGTGCACTCAAGTATTCACTTCTGCGTTGCCAGTCGTAGTCATCATTGCCGTACAATATGCGGGTAAGTAGCTTAGGGTAATATGTCGCATAGCTTTCTTGCAGCCAAGTATCACGTCCATCGCGGGCGGTTATATAATCGCCAAACCATTGGTGGGTAAGTTCGTGGCAGTTTACACCCACATAATTTCTGTCGATATAGGCGCGTTCATCTACGTTAAAAAAATCGCCAAATATGGTAGCCGTAGTATTTTCCATAGCACCATACAAAAAGTCTTGCACCATTATTTGCGAATAGCTTTCCCACGGGTAAGGAATTCCGGTTTCTTTTTCCAGAAAATCCACCATCATTTCCGAGTGGCGGTAGGTGGGTTCCATCCGGTCGGCAAACTCGGGGTAATAGTAAAAATTCATGGGCACACCACGGCCGCTTTTGCTTGTTTTCACTTCATATTTGCCAATGCCCAGCATCAACAGGTATCCTGCATGTGGTTTGCTCATGCTGTATTGCCAAGTGATGGTATTGTCTTTATTGTTTGTTTTTTTCTGCAACACTCCGTTCGATAATACTTGATAATCTTTGTCGAAAGTAATAACGGTTTCGGTAATGAATTTATCGTTCATATCGTCATACATGGGTATCCAATAGCGATTGTCAATACCCTGACCTTGGGTCCAAATTTGTTTGCGTACGGCAAACGGATTTTTCTCCGGATTTTCAGGAACGTTCCAACCAATGAAATAAATCCCTTTGCGGGGTGTGGCTTCGTATTCAAACACAATATTTCCGGTTTGGTCCCACTTTAACGGGGTTGCGGGTTTTACCCAAACACCAGTGGTTACGGTTGTAAAATTCAATGCAGCGCCATTCAATGCAGCCGTTTTGATATTGATTTGCGGAGCATCAAAAAACACCGAATCAACTTGCTGCTGCAGCACTTTGTAGCTATGCGTAACTTTTCCTATTACCAGTCCTTTGGATGCATCAAATTTCACTTCTACTTTCATGCGCGTGATATC
>CAYSBE010000046.1:0-18752 GCA_964429245.1 uncultured Bifidobacteriaceae bacterium
ACCATAAATAAAAACCTGTGGTATTGGCTTGAGTTCCGGTTGACGTATTGGTCATGGTAATAGTAAGTGGCGCATTGCAACCTGGCATGGCTGGTGCAATGGTAAAACTTCCTGTAATACCAGTGCACTGGGCACTCAATTCAGGTGTCCATATGCATATCGCTATGCAAAAAAGGGAAAATTTATATGCTGCTTTTAAAAACTGCATTACGCAATATAAAAGTATAAGTTGACAAAAATACTATACGAATAGCTGTAAAATATAAATGTAACTAAATTTTAAAAGGCAATATACCTTATTTTGGAGCAGACTTCCAAATTAAATTGTGTGCTAATAAATTGATAATATGAATTTTATAGTTTCCGTACCAACATCAACCCATCACGAATGGGAAGTAAAATATTTTCTACTCGGGTGTCATGGGTTATATGATTGTTCAAGCTATTGAGTAGGTGGGTGTCTTTGTCTGTTTCTATATCGTGTTCATTCACCACTTTCCCACTCCACAGTACATTGTCAATTAATATATAACCACCCGGGTTTAGTTTTTCAATTACAAGTTCATAATATTTTGGATAGGCAGGCTTGTCGGCATCAATAAAGGCCAGGTCGTAGGTATGTGGTAATGACTTGATAATATTGTATGCATCGCCAATGATGTGTTGAATCTTATGGGTATAGCCTGCAGCCTCGATATACTTGTTTACCATCTCTTCGCGTTCTGCATTTACGTCAATGGTGATTAATCTGCCATCCTCCTTTAATCCTTCAGCAAGACATAGGGCAGAGTATCCGGTGTAGGTACCAATTTCTAAAATCATCTTTGGACGAATCATATGACTAATCATGCTCAGTAACCTGCCTTGAAAATGTCCGCTCAACATGCGAGGTTGAAGCACATTGGCATGGGTATCTCTGTTTAGCTCTTTTAGCAAATTTTTTTCTGCTGTAGTATGTGCATCACAATAAGCCTGAATTTTTTCGTGAATGATTTCCATGGTTTTTAAATACGTATACAAATAAACAGAAAATGCATACCAACTGGTATGCATTTTCTACATCAATGCTTATAAAATCTTATTTAGCGGTTACGGGAACAATCACTTTGCTTTTGATCAATTGGTTGGTAATGGCCAGTGTAAAGTCTTTTGAGAATTGAACAATATCACTCGGGTTGTAAGTTTTTGATTGACAACTCCACACCAATTTTTCTGTTTTTACATCGTATAAATTACTTTCAATAAAATATACCTCATCTTGTGTGTAGTATCCCGGATCATAAACGCGGGCTCCATAATAACCATAATACCCCCCATAGGTACCATATCCATAATACGGGGTGTAGCTGCTTGAGCCTGGTACATAACGGGTTTCTTCTTTGTGTTTTATAAGTGCAAATGTGAGGATAGCATCATTCCCATTTTCACGCACTTTATTTAAGATCAAATCTTTTTCAGCCGCCTGACCGGTAAATTTATATGGAAACAATTCTGCCATTTTGGAAGATTTGATGCCCTTCGATAAAAGTTTCTTGTGCATTTCTTCTTCTACAATCTGTTTGTTCGAAATGTTTTCAGTCATTGCAGCAATGCAAATATGCTCGTACCTATTTAAGGCACTTTCAGGACTGCGCCAAACCCCAACAATATCTGTGGAGAGACTACAGCCAATTGAAACAGCAATAAGTGCTAAAACGAAAAAATATTGTTTTCTTATCATATTACTCAACCATAAATGCCAATCCGATATTGAACGCGATATATGATTGCGCTTTTAAGTCGTTTGTTTTGATTGTTTGGTAATACTTTGTAGAAAGGTGAATGAACGTGTTTTCAGATAAGCCAATATTTACGCCCAATTCCGGCTTAAATGCAAACTGCCATGCATCTGCATATAGTGAATACAATCCTACTTCGGTTCTCCATCTTGAATACATAGTTCCTGCTCCTACAGCTACATAGGGACTAACAGTTGACTCAGGTAAAAAGAAATAGTTTAAACCAACCAATAACGGCACATTGGTTGAATAACGATATTGTGTACCAGTTAAGGTTGCAGTTCCCCTTTCATAAGATGCGTTGGCTCTTTTTTCATAGAAGTTGTTCCAACCACCTTCAAAGTGAACTCCGAAAGTTTCATCAGGAACGTAGGTGTATTCGAAAGACGCTCCCTGATAACTTGCCAAGGAAACATAATCTCCCAAATTGCCGGTTGGGATGGAAATATTGTAATTAAATCCAAAGGTACTTACTTGTGCTTTAGTAATAGTAGCAAGTCCTATGATAAGTAATGTAGTGTATAATATTCTTTTCATCTTGTTATTTTTTTAAATAGGTTGATTGGGTAAATGCTTGTTTAATGGAGCTTTGCAAACGAGATTTGATTTCTAGCGAGCTTCCTTCAGCCAAACCGTTAACAACGCCAAGCCAAACTACAGGGATATTATCCGAAATTGCTGCTTCTTTAGGATTGGTCATTTGCATAATCAATGTACCGGTTGAATAAGTGGTAGCAGTGGTAGTCGGATAATATCCCGGATAATAACCAGGATAGCTCCAACCCCAACCTGGATAATAACCCGGGTAATAAGAACCCCAGTAACCCCAACTGTAATAGTAATATACATTTACTGTAGAACTAATGCTGGGAAGGATAATCACATCCGGATTGGATGTTTCAGGTACCAAGGTCCAACCGTAAGCAGACATGTTACTTTTTATGGCATTGACAATATCTACACTGTATTTTGAATACGATTTTGTGCCATTAAAATCTTCATCTTTAATCAATACCACACTGTCGGGAATGGAGTAAGTGGTTGCCGATTTAAAATTGTACTCTGGAGAGTAATTTGTATATACCAAGTCAAGGTCGCTGGTATACACGGTTTCATACTCTTCGCAGCTGCTCAGCATAACAATTGCCGAAAGCATAGAAAGCAATAATGTAATTCTTTTCATTGTGTTATATTTATTTTGAAATTTTGTCGAAATTAAACATTTATTTTAAATGGAAATATGAAATTATCTGTAATCAAAAATATTCTTGCAAGTTAAAATAGATGGCGGTGCTATTATCCAATCCATAGGCAATATCAACAGTTAGATTTACACGGGTACGTTTATCCATTGTAAGTCTAATACCCGCTCCGGCTGCATAAGCAAATCGTTCAAATAATTGTTGGGTATCGCTACTAATATTGGTATTGTTTACAAATAGGGTTCCTCCCCAAAGACCATTTTTTGAAATCGGATACCGGTATTCTATTTCATTATAAAACATGTTTAGACCCCTGTATCTTCCTTGAATATATCCTCTGGCCGATCGGTTGTAGGCATCCCAACCTACTGATGGCAGTGCGAGATAAGGGATATTTCCTGCTACTAGAAATTGTCCGTAACTCCAAAATGCCAATACTTTTCTAGGTGTGATTTCAGAAAGTGAGAGATAATACCTAGCATCATACTCGGCTTGTAGGCTATATTGTGAGTTGGCAAGTCTGGGCACATTGTATCTGAAACAGCCATATAAATAATGCCCGCTGAAAGCATTCATCGTATTGTCTCTTGTATCAGATAATGCAATTATGCGAATACCCGTTGTATTGTATGATGTGGTATTAAATCCGCGTTCAATTGAGTATTTGTAGTGTTGAGTTTCATAGAAGTTGGTTGAGTCGCCCGATATATTTAGGCGTTGATCTTTGATGGATGAATGGATATCAATGGCTAAGCCTAATCCTACACTTACACTTCCATCTCCAATTCGCTTTACCACATCTTCGTAAAATCGAATATAGTTGAACCGCATATCTTCGGCTAGCGGATTTCCCCCAGGATCGTAACCATTTATAGGAACAGAAAATTCAGGATTGTCACTGTTGCGAATGCCAAGTCCATATGTAGGTTGAGAGAATAACATGAATCGCCAATCTCCTTGTAAGGTCCACCTGTTTCCGTTTAAAAAAACTTTACTCCTTGCATTAAATATTAACTGTTTTTTACTGGTAGCCTGAAGATTGATTAATGCGGAAGATAGTTTGGTAGGTCTGGGGTCCATTAAGCTGCTAATACTCAATGCTGCTCCCAAAATAAAACCATTTGCAGGAGCGTAGCCTACAATTGGAAGTGGAGAAAAATAATACCTGCCCACTTCAATGTCTTTGCTGCGCGAAGAGGTATCTTTTTTTGAACCTTTTAATACGTCTGACAAATCCTTTTGTGCAATTGGTTGCGCATGTGTATGCATCCATGATAGGATAAGTATGAAGCTAATTACGGACATAAGTTTCTGCATATTTTATTTAAAACAAATAACCAATTTGAATCATGTACCTAAATCCATATGAAATCCCCAGATTGGCTCCCCGTGTAGAAAAACTACCCGTTTCAAATAAATTAGAAAAAACCGGGAATTGCGAAAGTAGTTGGCCTTCATAGCTTTCGAAAAATTTCATTTTGTTCATTCGGTGTAAGGTTACTAACCAAAGTTAAATCGGTGTAGTAAACCATTAAGGATGGGCCAAAAACAACCAAGTTAAGGGTAATATGATTTTTAAATACATATTGGTATCCCATTTGGAAACCTAGGTTAAGCATCACCACATGGTTGGTAATGTCTGCTGTGTGTGAAATAAGGGAAGAGGCTCTGTCTCTCGTAAATTCATATTGAGTTGTGCCAATATTTTGATAAACATTTGCATACGGGCCAATATACACACCTGCAGGTGTGGGTCTTGTGTTTAATTGAGTCAAGTAGTATCGGTAGTCGGCTCCAAGAATATATCCAAATTGGTCATACCTTTCTGATTTGTCTACTCGGTATAAATCAACAATCAACGGGTCGAAAAATAACAGGCCAGCATTTACAGACCATGTACGTTTACTATTTATCACTCGTTCATAACCAAAGTTCACATTCCTTAGGTCTTCCGTCATGTACATCGGCATCACATTAAATTTAATGATATTCCGTTTACTTGGTTGTGGTGTTTGTTGTGCATCAGTATGATTAACTTGAGCTTTTATGTTTAAGCATCCAAAAAAAGTAAGGGAAAATAAAATCAGTCTTTTCATCCGACTTGATTTAAAAATGATACCCAAATTGCATAAAATAACGGTAGTTGGCAAATATGCCTCGCTCAACATTTGACCTGTTAAAGTTTCCTATATTAAATAATTGTTCAAAAACTGGATATTTTGAAAAGAACTTATCGTAATACTTATCATAAAATTCCTGCTTTTCTTCAGAATTTAAGTTGCTTTCAATATTTAGTTGGATATTGTAAAAAGAAATAGCAGGGCCCACCAAAATCAGGTCAATACTAAGTCGTTTGAAAAAGATAAACTGATAACCTAGTTGTAATCCAACATTATGTAATTGAATTTTGGCAGTGAAGTCGGCAAAATATTTTGAACTTACACCATTTATAATTTCTCCTTCATAATCAAATTGATTTCCCCCCTTATAGTAATACATGCTATAGAAAGGCCCTACATAAACACCATTTGGAGCAGGTCTTGTATTCAGTTTCTTTAAATAAAATCGGTAATCAACTCCAAGTATGTAACCTCTACTTTGCTTAGGTGTAACGTTTATTGCACCAATATCATCATTTATCAGGTTATCTAAATAAAAATAGCCAAAATTTACAGATGCCGATTGATTGCGGAAAGTATTACGCTCGTACCCAAAGGCTGTATTGCGCTCGTCAGCTAAAAGAATAGTAGGAGTTGGATTGTATTTGAATACGTTTTTCCCGTATTTTTCTTTCTTTATTTGGTTGTATACACCCATTCCTATTTTTTTAAACAAGGATGTTTGCGTTGTATCCTGTGCTATTGACAAAATAGGAAAGAATAGAATTAAATATAAAGCAATGAGGTGTTTCAACTTTTTAAACCAATTATAAAAAAAATGCCTTACAAAGTTGTAAGGCATTTTTTGAATGATAGAAAATTAGTTGGCTTTTTTATCCAACTCTCCTATGAAAGGAATATTGTTTTGCAATTCTGAGCGTATCATTGTTTGCAGGTAAAGTTCAAGTTGAACATATTTTGCTGCTGTAAGCGCTCCTAAATCTTTTTTAAATAAAGCATAATACTTGGTAATAAGTTTATCAATATTCGTGTTGTTTTTCATTAATCGAACGATTAACTCATCTGCTTTTTCATTTGTCATTTTTGAATAGTTTTCTCCATATTCAGAAATAATCATCAAACGCTCTTCGCCAAGTTTTTTCATCTCTACACTGAATTTGTCATACGTAGCAAAAAACTTTTCAGCATCAGCTGGGCTCAATGCCATAAAATCCGTAACAATCTGGCGTTTTTCCATGCCCCAGATAGACTGTACCAATTGAATTTCATCTTTCGTTACTTGTGCTTTTGCTGAAATGAATGTGCCTGTTGCTAAGAATACAACAGCTAAAAATTTGTTAATTGTGTTTTTCATAAATTATATGTTGTGTTTTTTTATCGTGGCAAATGTAAGACCTATATCGAAAGATTAAAATAATTTTAGTCTTATATGTAAATTCAATTTAGCATGATTTGATATATCTTATAGTTACAATAGATTAAGTTTTATTTAATGCTAATTTAAATTGCACCCAACTCAATAGGTTAGTTGTTGAATTGTAAAATAATATGTGCTTTACTTTAGACGATATACCAAGCCACCGCCTAATGCCAATTGAAAAATATAGCTCGAAGTTCCTGCGCCAACCCCTCCCGTACCAACATATAATCCAAATCCGCTTACAGGCATTTGTACTTGGCCTAATAAGTTGATGCCAACCTTTTCATTGATCATATACTTTAAGCCAAGGTTCAATCCAATTCCTAATTTCGTTTGGTTGCTATACGGACTCGATTCGAAACGGTAATCACCCACCCCAATTTTAAATCCGGAGTATGGGATGATTTTATCATTAGTAGGCACGCTGAAATAACGGTTAAATCCTAATTGATAATAAGATAAAGTAGAGTTGTAACTTCCATTTGTTAATCCAATACCATACCCTTTTTCATCAATTACTGTTTTTTGAATTTGATAAGAAAAATTAACCTCAATTGCTTCTTGAAGTATGACGCCCAATGAGGCATACCAAGCTTCGCCATCATTTATACGGAACTCCGAATTATAACCCGGAAAACTTTCGGCAAATGTGTATACGCATCCCGCATTTACAACCACTCCGGGTTGCGCTTTAGCACTAAATCCCATACTAAACATGATGCTTAAAATTAATACAGTAAAGGTGTTTTTCATATATATTTTCAATCTAACTTAAGAATTCAAAAGATTTTACAAGTTTAATTATTTCTGCTTGTTCATCAATAACTGCTTGCATAACTTTCATTATGCTTTGAACGGTATAGGTTATTAATACTGTTTTGTCTTGTGTGGGTATTGCGTAATAAGATACGGTGTATAAACTTCCGTTTACATCATGTTCTTTGTTGAATGTAACAATGGGAACTGTTGTTTCTTGCACAATGCTGGCTCCAAATTCTTTGTTTTGGTGCAGTATTTCATCTAACATTTTGTCTTTGGCTTCTGATCCACTAAATTCATTAGGAAGCATCATCACCCGAATCACTCCCGAACCACCATTTTCATTAAAAAAAATATAGTGTCCGGCTTCATCTATTTCGCTTTTCCAGGTAGCCGGATATGTAAATGCAAAGAATCCCTGAATGGATACAAAGCGCTCGGTGCTAACATTGGTAGAGTTCATTTCTGCGTCAAACATAAGTTGATTATCGAATATTTTAAAGTTGTTTTATCAATTAATTATTACGTTTCAGGATTCAATTAGGATATTTGGTCGGTATTTTATTTCAAGGCCAATCGGTTGCCTGCACCTTTGAATCAAATTATAAATCGCATGAAATCACAAATTACATCACTTAGCATGATTATCAGACTCATTTTTATGTTACCAATGATATTGGGTACACAACTCATTTTTGCTCAAGCTGCAACACAAACAGTAAGAGGACGCATATTAGACAGCGAAAGCAAGCAGCCGATTATCGGGGCAAGTGTGATTATCACAACCCAGTCCGGAAAAGGTGCAGCAACTGATACCGAGGGTGAGTTTAAAATCACCGGAGTGGCTTTGGGGCGAATCGCGCTAAAAATTACCTATATCGGATACGAGCCTTTGCAGGTATCTGATATCATGGTTACTGCCGGCAAAGAAGTAGTGCTCAATTTGCTCATGTCGGAATCACTACAAAAATTAAATGAGGTTGTCATATCATATGATAGGAAAAACGATCCTACGGTAACCAATAATGAAATGGCAGTGGTGAGCTCACGTTCTTTCAACCCAAGCGAAACCAATAAATATGCCGGTGCACTGGGCGACCCAAGCAGGATGGCAGCAAACTATGCAGGTGTGGTGGCAGGCAACGACAGCCGAAATGATATTGTTGTAAGAGGAAACTCTCCCAATGCATTATTGTGGCAATTGCAGGGATTAAATATCCCAAATCCCAATCACTTTGGTGCCGGGTTCAATACAGGAGGTCCGGTAAGTATGCTCAACAGCAACAACATTGCAAAGTCCGATTTCTTTACCAGTGCTTTTCCGGCAATGTATGGCAATGCAAATGGTGCGGCATTCGATTTGCAATTGCGTGATGGAAATAACCAAAAACGTGAATTCATGACACAAGTAGGATTTAATGGATTTGAGTTTGGAGCAGAAGGGCCTTTTAGTGCGTCAAGCAAAGCTTCTTTTGTTGTAAATTACCGTTACTCCACATTAGGACTGTTAAAAGATATTGGCATCAACCCGGGTACAGGTGCTGCCACTCCTTTGTATCAGGATTTAAATATGAAGGTAGTTATTCCTACCAAAGGCAACGGCAAGTTTACCATTTTTGGTTTGGGAGGTGTAAGCTCCATTGATTTGTTAGGCTCCGAGGTAGATACCACAGAAGTTGATTATTACGGCTCGCCTGATGAAAATACAAGACCCAGATACCGCACACTTATTGGTGGAGTGAGTTACGAAAGATCACTGTCGCCAAAAACCTGGGCACGACTAACACTTGGTGCCAGTCAGATTTTTAGTAAATATACGTCTGAAAAAATTCAGGAGCCTTCAAATACTACTTACCTTATTGGGCAGGGAAATTTTACTGACAATAAGTACTCAGCCGTATATAACTTGACTCATAAGTTTGATGCAAAACGTACGTTACACTTTGGACTTACCAATGATTTCAGCACATTTGATTACCTCAATAAAGATTACTACAATTTTGGAACAACAGATACCACGCGTGTTGACCGAAAAGGAAATTACAACCTGGCACAAGGCTATGTGCAATTAAGACACCGAATCACCTCACGCCTTACGACCATGTTGGGTGTACATGCACAACATATGAATGTGAACAAGCAGTTTGTGGTAGAACCAAGGGTTGGTATTCGCTACAGTGTGTCCGCAAAATCTACCATCAATTTAGGTTATGGTTTGCACCACCAAAATATGCCTACCTACAATATTTTTGTGCAAAACAGTCAAGGGGAAGAAACAAACAGGAATGTAAAATTTACCCGCTCCAATCATTTTGTAGCAGGCTTTGAAAGCAATATCACTCCGTTGCTTAAAATAAAAATGGAGGCCTATTATCAAATAATTGATAAAGCTCCTGTTGATCCATTTGCGTCTTCATTTTCTATGCTAAACATTGGGGCCGATTTTGTACCAAGTGACAGACCTAATTTGGTAAACAACGGCACGGGAAACAATTACGGTATTGAACTTACCATCGAACGGTTTTTTGGAAAAGGGTATTACTACCTCATTACCGGTTCGGTATTCGATAGCAAATACAAAGGAAGCGATAACATCGAACGCAATACTGCTTTTAACACGGGATATGCAGCCAACTTTCTGGCCGGAAAAGAATTTAATTTGAACAAGAAAGGAAGCATATTTTACATCAATGCCAAAGTAACAAGTGTAGGAGGGAGATTCTTTACTCCTATTGACGCAACGGCTTCAGCGGCAGCAGGTGCAGCTGTTTATGATGAAACCAAAGCATACAGCGAAAGACAACCCGATTATTTTCGTGCCGATATAAAACTTGGTTACAGAAAAGATTTCAAAACAAGCTCCCTAGAGTTTGCTGTTGATTTATTAAATATCACCAATCACCAAAATGTATTTGCACAAGGGTACAATGCCAATACCAACACTGTATCGTATGAATACCAACAGGGATTTTTTCCGGTACCAATGGTGAAGTTTACCTTTTAATTGAAATAACCTATTTTGCTCTCCATTCATGGCAGGTTTCAATCATATTACCCCTCTTTTCACCAATAAAAAAGACATCATCATCAGGCATGCGATTATTCTCGTGCTTGGTGTTTTTTTTGGTTCACTTAAAGTGTTTAATGGAGACATGTTGTTTCTGTCAGGTGATTGGTTCAGACATTCGCTTTTTACTACGTTAATGATTGCAACCATTTGGAACGGGAATATTTTGTTTATTGATTTGTTGGATGAAGCCATGCCTTGGCAGCGAAACATAAAACAGAAAATAGTTGTCTCGCTGCTTATTGCTATCGGTTGGCCGGTAATCGTTCATTTTGGATTTAATATCCTTGTTTATCCGATTATAATAGGCGAGCCGTGTACCCTTAATTCCAAGGAAAATGTTTCTTTTCTGATTACTTCCGTAACCGTTACACTACTTGTTAATGCGATTTTTACAGCCATTGCTTTTTTTAAAATTTGGCGACAAAGTGTAAAAGAAACCGAAGAACTGAAACGGGAAAGTTTAAGTGCCGAATTTGAAACCCTCAAAAGTCAGATTAACCCCCATTTTTTGTTTAATGCATTAAATACCCTCACCAGTTTGATTGAAGAACATCCCAAACAAGCAACCGATTTTGTGCTCAAACTTTCAAGCGTGTATCGCTACGTGCTTACCCAAAAAGATAAACAGTTGGTAACCCTCAAAGAGGAGTTAGATTTTATTGAGGCTTACATCTATTTAAACCAAATAAGATTTGGAAATAATTTAAATGTATCTATTCAGGTACCTGTTTCATTTCATCAAGCCAAGCTTGTTACACTTGCGTTACAAATGCTTATTGAAAATTGCATCAAGCATAATATTGTTTCTACTCAACACCCACTTACCATACAGTTGTATATAGAAGGTGATACACTTGTTGTAAAAAACAATTTGCAAAAAAAGCAACAGAATATTGATAGCAATGGTATCGGACTTAATAATATAGTACACCGATACGGATTTATTACAGATAAAAAAGTTGAGATTACCGAAGATGGGGCAAATTTTATAGTGTCATTACCTCTAATAGTTGATTAAAATGAAATTGCTCATTGTTGAAGATGAATCACCGGCACTAAGCCGCATTACCAAGTTGCTCAAGGAAATTGATAGCCGAATTGAAATTATCGCTACTGCTGATAGTATCGAGGCTGCTTGTTCAGCATTTGAACAGCATACAGATTTTGATTTGGCACTAATGGATATTGAATTGGCAGATGGGCAAAGCTTTGAAATATTTAAACGAACCCATGTGTATTGCCCGGTGATATTTACCACCGCTTATGATGAGTTTGCTTTGAAAGCATTTAAAGTAAACAGCATTGATTACCTCTTGAAACCTATTGACAAGATTGAATTAATTGAAGCCCTCGAAAAGTTTAAGTCCATACAAACCATTAAGCCTTCTGCATTGCTTCAACAGCAAATGGAAACATTGCTTCAGCAACTCAAACCGGTACAGGCAGGTTACAAAAACCGATTTCTGATAAAAACCGGAACAAAACTGATTTCAATTCCCATTGATGACATTGCTTATTTTCATGCTGCTGATAAATTGGTTTACCTGCATACACATAAAAATGATAAGTATATTTTAGACCAGTCGCTTGATGAGCTTATACGTGTGGTAGATCCTACATTATTCTTTCACCTCAACAGGCAATTTATTGTTCATGTCAATAGCATAAAAACGGTGAATGCCTATTTTAATGGAAAGCTGAAAGTAGAAATAGCACCAATCATCAATGAGGAGGTATTGGTAAGCAGGGAGAAAGCTTCAGAATTTAAAAAGTGGCTTGATACCTAATGTCTAAAATACCTGAAACAAAAAATTATCCAAAATTAATCTCCGTACTATCGCCAATATTTAAACTCTGCTTCATGCCTTTCAGGTAAGCATCATTTCCTAATAGCGAGCGCTCAAGTATGGCAAACTCCAATTGCGCATAAGGCCCAATAATACTTTCTTTTACAATTGAATAATTAAGAATGGCATTGTCACCAATGGATACATTGGGTCCAATAATGCTGTTGCTTATTTTGCAATTTTTGCCAATAAATACCGGTGGAATGATAATCGTATTGGGAAATTGCATTTGAGAATAATCAATTTCCATTCGCTTGAGGAGCGTAGCATTGGTATCCAACAAAATTTCTTTTTTGCCACAATCAAACCAATTGTCAACATCAATGGTGCGCATCACAACTCCCTGGCTAATCATGCGCATCAATCCATCTGTCAGGTGGTATTCATTTTGGGTAGTTATCTTATGTTGGATATTGTATTCAATAGCTTCGAGCAACTTATCGGTATCTTTAATATAATAAATGCCCACCAGTGCCAGATTTGATTTTGGAATGGCAGGTTTTTCCAATACCGCTTTGATGGTGCCATCATCATTGAGCTCAGCTACACCAAACATACGCGGGTCATTAACTTTTTTTACACAAAGCATGCTAGTGGGTGACGCAATCATTTTCTCAAAATCAACATCGGCAATGGTATCACCTAAAACAATCAGCATGTTTTTGGTTCCCAATTTTTCTTTGGCCAGCCAAATGGCATGTCCTGTTCCTCTTCCGGTAGTTTGAATGACAAAGTCAGCCGTAATTTGAGGATAGGTTTCGGAAACAAATTGCTCAATTTTATCGCCCATGTATCCGATGATAAACACAAACTCAGATACATGTGCAGCAATAAGCGAATCAATAATATGCCCTAAAATGGGTTTTCCTGCAATGGGAATCAAGGCTTTGGGTTGGGTATGTGTGTGCGGCCTTAGGCGTGTGCCTATTCCGGCAACTGGTATTACAGCTTTCATATTCTATCCAAAAATAAATCTTTCTGCATCAATAGCTGTTAAATATTTATTATTGCGCATAAATGACCATACATCAGATGAAAAAGGACAAAGTATTATTTGATTTAATTGATAAAGAAAACGCACGTCAGGAGCATGGGTTAGAACTTATTGCATCCGAAAATTTTGTAAGCAAACAGGTAATGAAAGCCCAAGGCAGTGTGCTTACCAACAAATATGCCGAAGGGCTTCCGGGCAAACGCTATTATGGTGGTTGCGAAGTAGTAGATCAGGTTGAGCAATTGGCTATTGACCGGTTGAAAGAATTATTTGGCGCAGCTTGGGCAAATGTGCAACCGCACTCGGGTGCACAAGCCAATGCAGCAGTGATGTTGGGTTGCCTCAATCCGGGTGACAAAATATTGGGCTTCGATCTTTCTCATGGTGGTCACCTTACACATGGCTCTCCTGTAAATTTTTCGGGTAAATTGTATTCGCCTTCTTTTTATGGCGTTGAAAAAGAAACCGGTTTAATCAACTGGGATAAAGTAGAAGAAACAGCCAGGCGCGAAAAACCAAAAATGATTATTTGTGGCGCATCTGCATACAGCCGCGATTGGGACTACGCACGCCTACGTGCCATTGCCGATTCAGTGGGTGCATTGCTGCTTGCTGATATCGCTCACCCTGCCGGATTGATTGCCAAAGGTCACCTTAACAATCCTATTCCGCATTGCCATATTGTAACATCCACCACACACAAAACACTCCGTGGTCCCCGTGGTGGCATCATCATGATGGGCAAAGATTTTGAAAACCCTTTCGGATTAAAAACCCCTAAAGGCGAATTGAAACCAATGAGTGCGGTATTGGATGGTGCTGTTTTTCCGGGTACACAAGGTGGTCCGTTGGAACATGTAATTGCTGCAAAAGCAGTTGCCTTTGGCGAAGCACTAAGCGATGACTTTAAAAAATATACGGAGCAGGTGTGTAAAAATGCCCAAGCTATGGCAAAGGCATTTACCGATCTTGGCTACCACATCATTTCAGGTGGTACTGATAATCACCTCATGCTAATTGACCTCCGCAATAAAAATATCAGTGGCAAAGCTGCTGAAAATGCTTTGGTAAAAGCCGATATTACGCTCAATAAAAATATGGTGCCGTTTGATGATAAATCACCGTTTGTTACCTCAGGTATTCGCATTGGTACGGCAGCCATCACCACACGCGGATTGAAAGAAAAACAAATGGCCAAAATTGTGGATTTAATTGACGCGGTGATACAAAAACCGGAGGATGAAAAAACATTGAAGTCGGTACGCAAAAAAGTAAATACAATGATGGAAGGCTTTCCGTTGTATTAAATTATAAACGCATCATCCGTTTTTGATAATCTCTTTTTTAAACTAGGTGCAGGATTTTTTCTTGCAATGAATATTCCCTTCTTATATCCATACAAAGCTAGTTGGGGAACTATGTGCTGCCTTTGGTAGGTGCTTATTTAGCCAACAGCTTGCTTATGCTGTTACACTATTCTTTAATGATTAATTTCCAGGTAAATGATGTTTCATTCTCACCCGTTTTGATGAAGTTATTTTTTTTCAGCACTTTGAAAGATGCCATATTGGTTTTATCTGTGCTGGCTACAATTGCATAAACTGATTGTTGTGTTTTTGTCCATTCAATGATGCCTCCTACCAATTCTGTCATCAATCCTTTTCCCTGAAACTCATCATATGTTCCATAACCAATTTCTATTTCTCCATCTGCATTAGGCTCTCCAACGATGCATAAGTCGCCAATCATTTTGTTCTCTTCCTTTGATATTGCTGTCCAAAGTGTGTTGTATACATAATTTTTTGATACATCTGCAACATTGGGTAAGATGGTTTGCTCCAATGCTTCCTTTAGTTCTGCAGAAATAGTTCTTGAGGTTCTATTCAGATTCAGCTCTGCTTCCAATGAATGGTCACACCGGATATACTTTACCAATTGGTCATAGGTCAACGGTTTTAATATGAGCCTGGCAGTTTCTATCATTGGCTTAAATTTTATTCAGTGAATTTTATTACAAAAATAACTGAATACCTACGTTTGTTATAATCTCATTTACAATTTTAGTTTTGGGTTATCAATGCACGCTGTCAAGTTGCGAATCTCGAATATATACATACCAACTGTAAGTATCGCTAAAAATAGGCAAACCAACCGACAAGCGTTAGGTAAAATTACTTGAAAATGTGGATGAAATAAAAGTGCCAATCTTATAGTTGCATGATAATGAATTAAAAGAATATTGAACTTGACTATTTATCAAATATCCGCTCTTACCTCATCATCTCTTTGATATTGCCAACATGCTTTTACCTATTTCAGGGTGTGTAAAAGTCGTATGGTCTTAATTGAACTGCATAATGGATCTATATTATCGCTAAGTTTATTTTCTATTACTCTAGTGTAACAACTCTTCAAATTCATAAATTTGTTACACAGGAATGAAAGCGAAAAAAGAACTCTTCTATTTAGATTATAATGCAACAACCCAAATTGATAAAAGGGTTTTGGATGCGATGATGGCATTTCATACCAATGAGTTTGGAAATGCTAACAGTTCTCATCAGTTTGAGACATTCGTAATTGCTTTAGATGAAGTGGCAGCGTTTAGCTCTGTTGTTTTTCTTTCGGAAAATTCAATACTAAAAAGTAAATGGATATGGTTATTGATGCAGTCAAAAATGTGATGAGTGATTTGGGGGCTATGGTAAATGAATAGTTGAAATTTAATTACCCCAAATTTGTGGTAATTGAAACACTAAAGATAAGATATATGGCAAAACTTAAAAAGATAGAAGTGCAATCAGTTGAAGTTGGTATTTCCACATTTAATGGTGAAGATTACATCTGCATTACTGATATGGCTCAAGCAAAATCTGATTCATCCAGAGCAGCTGATGTTATTAAAAATTGGATTAGAACCAGAACAACTCTTGAATTTTTAGGCACTTGGGAAAGAATTTATAACCCTAATTTTAAAGTGGTCGAATTCGACCACTTTAAAACCCAAGCTGGCTTACCTTCTTTTGTTTTAAGCCCAACACAATGGGTTGAAAAAACCGATGCGATTGGAATTTTCTCTAAATCCGGTAGATATGGAGGAACTTATGCTCACAAAGACATCGCCTTTGAATTTGGTTCTGCAATAAGTGCAGAATTCAAACTTTACCTCATCAAAGAATTCCAGCGCCTCAAAGAAGATGAAAATAACCGTCTCAAACTTGAATGGAATTTACAACGCACCTTAGCCAAAGTGAACTATCACATACATACTGATGCCATTAAAGAAAGACTCATTCCTAATCTCATTAGCAGCAAACAAGCAAGCCTTACCTATTCCACAGAAGCGGATTTGCTCAATGTGGCTCTATTTGGTATTACCGCTGCAGGATGGAGAAATGCCAACCCTACACTTGAGGGCAATATACGTGACCATGCCACCATCGAACAATTGGTCGTGTTATCGAATCTTGAAAGTATTAATGCAGTTCTCATTCATCAGGGCTTACCTCAAAAAGAAAGGTTGTTACAACTCAATCAAATTGCCATTATCCAAATGAAAAGTTTGGTCAATGCAAAAGGGTTGAAAGGGTTGAAATAAAGAGGATTTATACCTCGCTCTGATCATACTCATCTCAGGGTCTTGTATTTTCTGCATGCGCTCATATAAGTATCCCTAAAAATAGGCAAACCAACCGACAAGCGTTAGGTAAAATTTATTGAAAATGTGGATGAAACAAACAGGTTTTACAAAATATGTAGGCATATAAACTTTCCGCTTCAAAAGAAAATGTTGGGCTTATTTAAACGTGAATGGTGAAAAATTTACTGCGTTAAATAGGAAAGGCTTTTTACCTATACCGCTTCTTATTTTTTCTTTAATTTCTGAGTTAATTTAATCATTGTCTTAAAAGATATATCAGGGTGTGCAACTTGGTTTACTGTTCCCACTAGGTAAATATTTTCTTTCGGACAATAATATGCCAATGCTCCTGAAAGACCCGAGTGGCCAATGAAGTAAGGAACCGCACCTGTCGGATTAAAAATCCAAGGCAGTTTGAATAAATGAATACCGATACCGGATTGCATAGGAAAAAATATCCTATTCCATTTTTGCAATTCGTCAATATAGGAAAGTGGGAATAACTTACCGGTAAAAAATGCTTCGATAAAGATAAGCATATCAGTTGAGTTTGAAACCATACCACCATCTGCCCCAAATGAAGTCATGGCTTTGGGTATATTCAATTCGCTATTCTTGTAATAAAGTGTTTTTGGTGTGTTGTCAGCTGGGTCATGATATAGATAGGTATTTCTCAAAACAAGTGGCTCAATGATGATGTCTTGGCAGTTTTCTGCATATGTTTTGTAAGTTATACTTTCAATTATTTTACCCAATAACTGAAAATTTGCATCTGAATAATGTGCTTTTCCCTTTGTGCCCGGAGCAAAGTGTGGTTGAATGGATTTAGTTCTTTCAATAGTCTGTTCAAATGACCAATATTGGTCATTTCCGCTTAGCAACTCGTCTTCCAAACTTTTACCAGTTGAACCCTTGTCTTGAAAATAATCAGCTAAGCCGGAGGTATGCGATAGGAGGTGTTTAATTGTGATGTCTTGAGCATACTCCTTGCCTTTATACTTGTGCAGTCCCGATAAAATAGATTGATCTACGTATTTACTGATGTTGTCATCAAGATGTAGTTTGCCATCTGCTCTAAGTTTCAGGATGATTGAAGTTGTAAATAGTTTGGTAGTGCTTGCAATAAAGTAAGCTTGGTCTGCACTCATATTACCTGATGAGCCTTGCCAGGTAAAGGTATCTTGTTTAACAGCAAAGGATGTTCCAAACACCTTTTTATTGTCAATGGTTTTGTCAATAACAGTTTGCAATGCATGTACCATATTCACTTTGTTTTTTGTGTTCACGTTTACTGACATGCTTATGTTCTCGTTTGGGTAAGTTTAACAATGATGAATGAAGCAATATAGGCTTCAAACAGGCTTAAAGGAATGGCATAAACCAACATGCCAAACGGAAGCACACCTAAATTTCCAATAACCAACCACATGAACACAAAACCAACAAACCACGATAAAAGAGTGGTTTGGATGAGTGTATATTTTTTACTGAAAATGAAAATTGCAATAGCAAAAAACAAAGACCATATACCCCAAACTGCGCCATTTACCGGTTGTTCAGGAAATGTTTGGCCTAAGTTTTGGAAATGTTCAATCCAATAATGGTGTAATAAAAACGTATTACGTAAAAACTCGGAAGTACCAATCCATATTGTTGTAAGTAGTATGGGTACAATTGTTTTATTTATTGATTGCATATGCTTGCTGTGTTTTTGCATCCATTATAAATCAAAATAATATTTAATATGAGTATTAATCAAATATCCGCTCTTCTCCCAACATCTCTTTAATATTAGATTGGATTATAATTTTATTCCAAATTTTTTTAGTTTCTTTATTGACTCGTATGCTTTTATCAAAGCTTGTTCTTTAATTCTTTCCTTTTTAGCCAATGACATTTGCACGGATTTTACATTAGATAAT
>CAYSBE010000047.1:0-18715 GCA_964429245.1 uncultured Bifidobacteriaceae bacterium
CTTATATTCGGTAAATATCGGTGTACAGGTTTAGTATAATATACTTGATAAGTATGCGTGTTGTTGGAACACCAGACTATCTGCGTCCCCTGAAACCTCTGTTATTTCCGATATTGCCTGTAGTGTTGCGTAGCTGTTTGTGTTTTTCTTTAGCTTCAGCCTGGTGCTTCTTTATTTCCTCAACAGATTGTTTAATTGGCCATGGATGGTTTGTATTAAACGGAATCTTATTTCCGGTTAGTTTTTCAATATCTTTTATGTAAGCTTTTTCTTCGGCATCGCAAAAGGAAATGGATTTGCCACTGGCTCCTGCACGGCCGGTTCGGCCAATACGGTGTACATACGTTTCGGCTATATTGGGTATATCGAAGTTGATAACATGCTGCAGGTCGTCAATATCAATACCTCTTGCTGCAATATCAGTTGCAACCAGTACTTTAATTTTTCGATCCTTGAAGTTGCTTAATGCACGCTGTCTTGCATTTTGTGATTTATCACCATGTATGGAGTCGGCTTTGATGCCTGCTTTGTTTAGGTCTCTAGCAACACGATCGGAGCCGTGTTTGGTACGTGCAAACACAAGAGCATGATGTATATTTAATTCCTCAATCAGGTGAATGAGCAAATTCTTTTTGTTGGGTTTATCTACAAAATATATTTCCTGTTCTACCTTCTCAGCTGTTGAAGAAACGGGTGTAACTTCAACTTTTACCGGCCTGTGAAGGATGGTGTCAGCAAGTTTCTGTATTTCGGAAGGCATAGTGGCTGAGAAAAACAGCGTTTGGCGTTTAACAGGAATTTTGGCAATGACTTTTTTTACATCGTGAATAAATCCCATGTCCAGCATACGGTCGGCTTCATCAAGTACAAAAAACTCAATATGCTGCAGGCTGATGTATTTCTGATTAATCAGGTCAATTAATCTGCCTGGAGTAGCTACAAGAATATCTACACCTCGCTTCAATGCTTCGGTTTGCGGGGTTTGTCCAACGCCACCAAAAATAACCAAATGGCGAAGGCCAAGATTTCTTCCGTACGCTTTTAAACTTTCATCAATCTGAATGGCAAGTTCGCGGGTAGGCGTTAAAATCAATGCTTTAATGGGGCGATTGCCTTTTGCACCTTGTGTGCGTTCGCTCAGCAGTTGCAGTATCGGAATAGAGAAGGCAGCTGTTTTTCCGGTACCGGTTTGGGCACAGCCAAGTATATCGCGTTGTTGCAATGCATGTGGAATGGCTTGTTGCTGAATGGGTGTTGGTGTAGTGTAACCTTCTTGTTTGAGCGCAGCTAAAATTGGCTCGATGATTTTTAAATCGTCAAATAACATAATAAATGGTAAGCGGATTTAGCATATGAAGTAAACCGTTTACCACAAATTAAATCCTTTGATAAGGATGCAAAGGTACACCAAACATTTCATATCATAACCATTGAAGCCAATCTATCTCATCTTATGCGGATACATCTAACTCGGTATAACTATGTATTCTCCTGCCAATTCTGGCACTAGATTAATCGTATTCTCTTGCATGCAGAATGTAACATCATCGGTTTGCATATGTAATATTTCAAAACGTTTGGCGTGTGTTGAAGTTTTTGCCAATTCAGCAAGTCTATGTTTATTGTTTTCGTATAGCTGTATGGAAACCGTGGTTGAGTCGCAATCAATATTAAAACGTTCTTTTAATCTGAGTGCTACTGCGCCTGCAAAGATTGTATCTTCCATATTAAAACGGTCTTTCCATCCTGCACACAATAACACAACAGGTAAATTTATGTCAATTATACGCTTGCACAAGGCATCAATATTTAGGAATGATCCTATTAAGATATGCGCTGCACCTCCTGCTTTAGCCATTTTTATAGCTTTGGTTCCATTTGTAGTGGTAAATGCAATACTTTTTTCTTGTATCAATGGGTTCTGGTATTCAAAGGGGGAGTTGCCTAAATCAAATCCTTCTACTTTAATGGCATTCCTTTCAGCTGCTGTAAGGAAATCAAAATCCTTAAAAAGGCGGGCTTCTTCGGGTGTGGCAACAGGTAATATTCGTTTTACGCCATATTGAAAAGCCACGCACATTGTTGTTGTTGCCCTTAAAATATCAATAGCTACAACTGTTTTTCCTTTTACATCATATAAATGAAGTAATGCCGGTGAAAATATAGTTTCAATATTATTTGCCATAGATAAGCTTTATCCCATCAGCATTTTTAGGGTCTGCCCATTGCTGAATTTTTATGAGCATTTGATCTCTCTTTTTTTCGATTCGGTCAAGGTATTTGTTCTTGAAAAAAATAGTCCAATCATTGTATGCATAATACCAGCAGACTGTTGTGTCGGATGTTGCAATGTGTACTATTTTAAATGGTTCTATACGGGTAGGTGGTCCAACCATTTCACGCACTTTTTCAATTGACATGCCCAGTATCAATTGGTCAAAACTTTGCCGTAATTCTAAATCTGATTGCTGTGCACTACTTGAGAAGTGTAAAACACAAACAGCAAAAATAATATGGCAAATACACGCCCTCATTTAGTTATAGAAATGGAATTTTTACCACTTTGGCTTTAATCTGCTTATCACGAATTTCAATATATATTTCAGCATCTACTTTCGAGTATGAAGTAGAGACATATCCCAATCCAATGGCTTTATTTAAAGATGGCGATTGGGTGCCGGATGTTACTTCTCCTATTACTTGTCCATTTACATCTTTAATAATATGGTGTTGACGCGGTATGCCACCTCTTTCAAGCATCTCAAATCCTACCAGTTTCTTTGATGTTCCATTTTCTTTCAATGATTTGTGGAAGTCTGATTTGATAAAGTCTTTTGTAAATTTAGTTATCCATCCCAATCCGGCTTCAATAGGAGAGGTTGTATCATTGATGTCGTTGCCGTATAGACAAAATCCTTTTTCCAGCCTAAGTGTATCGCGCGCACCTAATCCACATGGCGTAATGCCAAATTCTTTGCCTGCATCAAACAATGCATCCCATAATTTACGAGCATCCTTGTTCCATACGTATAGTTCAAAACCTCCGGCTCCTGTGTATCCGGTATTTGAAATTATTATATCCTCACATCCGGCAACTGTTCCTGTGGTGAAGGTATAGTATTCCATTTTAGATAAGTCGGTTTCGGTTAATTTTTGAATTACCTTGATTGCGTTTGGACCCTGAACTGCAAGTAAGCTAAGGTTGTCACTCATGTTTTTCATCTCCACACCAAATGTGTTGTGCTTGCTAATCCAATTCCAGTCTTTTTCAATATTGGATGCATTTACAACTAAGTAATATTCATCAGCACTATAACGGTACACCAGCAAATCATCTACAATTCCTCCTTGGTCATTTGGTAAACAGCTGTATTGCACTTTGCCATCGGTTAGTTTTGATGCATCATTGGAAGTAACCAACTGAATTAAATCCAACGCTTTTTCTCCCTTTAGGAGAAACTCTCCCATATGGCTCACATCAAAAACACCTACGCTGTTTCTAACTGCTTGGTGTTCTTGTATTAGGTTATTATATAAAACAGGCATATTGTATCCTGCAAATTCAATCATTTTGGCTCCTAAGGAAACGTGTAAGTCATTTAGTGCTACGTATTTCATATATATTTATGTTTGTTATTTCTCGGGCAAATTACAATTTCCGTTTTTCAAATCAATATTTAATTCACCGTGCGGTCTTGCCAATCTCTTTTACGTTCTAATTTAAGGTCTTGAAGCAAAGCAGACTTGACATTAATGGTAAACATGAAGCTTTGGCGGTATCCAATTGGAATCCAATTTAACCTAAACTCCCAGCAATGTATTTGTCTAATAAAATCAAGGCTAGTAAATGTTACTTGCTTATTGCGAATGTCATACCCTGAAGTAAAACCTACTTTCCAATTTGAGGTAACGTTTACATCCCCATTGAAATTTAAGGTTTGCACAAAGTTTGTAGCTTGTGGGTTGTTTAGATTATTATATTTAGAATACCGAATGGTGTAATTAATATTTAATGTCCATGGAATATTAAAATCATAATATTCCATCGGGTTATCGGTGATGTATTTTATTTCTCCTTCGTAGGCAGGTCTTTTTTTAGCATCTTTTTTCTTAAAAACTTGAGGGTTGAAGTTTGCGTTTAGTCCGATATCTCCATCAGTAATTACGCCCAACTTGTTGTTGTAATTCAAGTAAAACTCATTGGTACGTATGACTGATTTGAAACCTGTTGAGGTTGTTGCTATTTGATTCCGATAGGGGTCTAAACGCATACTTCCGTTGAGGGCAACATTTTTAAATAAACGAGTTCTGCCAGTAAAAGATATGGGCTGTAGGTTTAATGAATCGGCAAAAATATTCCACGCAGAACGCGCAAAAATGCTTTCAAGTAGTTGGATTTTTCTGTCTTCTTGTACTGTGTCTTTTTCACTTTTCTTAAGTTTTATTTCTAGGTTATTATCAAGGCCAAAACCAATATTGCCTTGTTCAGGACTGCTTGGAGCACCGAAAATGCCTTGCTCAAAAATGGAATAGTTGATTGGTTGTCCTTCCGGATTGTTATACGATTGAAATATTCCTTTACTTGGATCGGTATAATCAGGAGAATAGGAGAAGTCCAATGTTGGAGTCATCACGTGCCTGATGGCTTTAAGTTTTCCTTTTGTGAACTGAGCCATTCCATACCAGCGGGTACTTATACCGGCACGAGGTGTATAAGCCAATGCCCTTGCAAACCCATTTATTCGTTGGGTTTCGGGCACACCATTTAATCCGGTATCTTTCCTTATCGTTTCAAAATACCAATACTCTGTTAAATCAGTGCTAAGCGAAAGGGTATAAAATTTAAGCAGTTTAAATGAGGTTTGAATCTGAGACCTGTGTTGGATTCCATATCGGGCAGCGGTATCCAATAGCTGCATCAATTCTCCCGCTCTTACGCTGTTAAAAAATATGGAATCTTTGGTTTTAACATCATTTCTAAGCACAACAGAATAGTTTACCTGAATATTCTCATACCATTGGTCTGCTGTGTTTTTATATTTAGGTTTTAAGGGTGCAAAGCTTGGTAGCGTAAAGGTAATGTCTGGCAAAGAGAAATTGAAATCACGGGTTGCCGTATTTTGATCTAATCGTGCATTTGCGGATAAATTGTATTTGCCGTTTTTAAACCCTTTTTGATAAGAAATGCTGGATTGGAGTTGATTGGTTACAATATTCTGAGGGTTAAATGAATTGTTATTTAAGTAGGAATTTCCCTGTTGATTCACACTCACAATATCAACCCTTGAGGAGAAACTGGTATAAGGCCTCGCTTTGGGATCTTGTAAATGGTCCCATTTAATTCTAAAATCTCTTGATTTGAAATAATTGGGGTCACCTTCAAGCCCTCTTACGTTGTTTGCAAATTCCAACTGCAACGAACCATTGTAATGATATCGGTTATTGTATCTTAACCCACTACGTAATGCCCAACTTAAGTTTGCATAGATATCTCCAGTTAATCTTAGGTCAGCTTTTTCGCCTAATCCAAAATAATATCCCCCATTATACAAACCAAAACCACGCTCAGCAGTGTTGGAATAACTAGGCACCACGATGCCGGATGTTTGACCTCGTTTCAATGGGAAAATACCAAAAGGCAATACCAACGGAGTTGGAACATCTTCTATCCAAAGCATAGCAGGTCCTGTAACTGCTTTCTTATCCGGTATCACTTTAATTTTATTGGCTCCTATATAAAAATGGGGATGTTCGGCTTCGCATGTAGTGTACTTTGCTTCTTTAACCCCAAAATTATTTTCAGGAGTGCGTAACACTTCTTCTCCAAGTATGTAACCTTCACCCTCTTTGGTTCTGTATTCACTTAAGTATCCTTTGCCCGATTTGTAGTTGTATTTAATAATATCTGCCCTGCTTTCTTTGCCGGCTTGTTTAAATAGAGGTTTTCCTGAGGTATTTCCTGCACTATCTGTAATTCCTTTTGCGGTCATTAAGTTTTTGTCAAACTCTATTGTAATGAAATCAGCATTTAATTCCACATCAGTAAATGAAACCTTAGCATCTCCGTATAAATATACAGTTTTAGTTACCGCATCATATGGCATGGAGTCCCTAGCATAATAGGTTACTTGTGTTTTAAGTGCTGACTTCGATACCCTTAATATTACCGTATCCATTGGGTCAAAATCTTGATTTGTTGAATCTGGTACGATTGTTGAACGTTTAGTGGTGTCCTGATTATGGGGCCTAAGTCGTTCCAGTTTTTTCTCGGGAAGAATTTGGGCTTGTGCATATAAGACTGAACACATCAACACACCAAAGAGCAAAAGTTTGCTGATGGATTCGCTAAAGGCAGTGATGATATGGTTAACTTTGTTAATATGTAAATGCAAAGCGGACAAATTTAATACAACAACACTAATGCGTGTGCATTTATACAAATAACTTGCCAATAGGCTGATAAAAACAATAAAATGAATCGAAAAAATATAATTGGTTTAGCTGTATTATTTGTAATGGTTGTGTCTTTCAAGCCATTAGGGCTAATGAAGCCAACTGTAAAAACAGTAGTTATTGATGCCGGACACGGAGGGCACGATGTGGGATGTACCTACGGAGGAGCCAATGAAAAAAATGTAACATTGGAAATTGCTTTAAAAGTTGGGGCATTGCTGAAGGAAAAAGATCCAACCATAAAGGTGATTTATACCAGACAAAATGATGTGTTTGTTGAGTTGTGGGAGCGCGCTGGTGTGGCAAATAGAAACAATGCCGACTTATTTGTATCCATTCATTGCAACGCGAATAAAAAGCCGGAGCCATTTGGAACAGAGACTTTTGCAATGGGATTGCACAAAACAGATGCAAATTTGGAAGTAGCTAAGCGAGAGAATGATGTAATCTTACTTGAAAAAGATTATCAGGAAAGATATGAAGGATTTGATCCTAACTCCCCGGAGGCCCACATATATTTTTCATTTATGCAAAGCGCATATTTGGAGCAGAGTTTAAAATTAGCCAACTTGGTTGAAACAAACTTTGTCCAAAAAAAACGTACCAGCCGAGGCGTAAAACAAGCAGGATTAATGGTGTTATGGAAAAGTAAAATGCCAAGTGTGCTGATTGAAACTGGTTTTTTAAGCAATAAAACAGAGCGTCAATACCTTAATTCAGATGAGGGGCAACAAGAGTTGGCAGATGCCATTACCAATGCCATCATGCAATACAAGGCTAAAACAGAGGCAATTAAATAACAAAATAAATTCTTTCACAAGATTTAATTCGAATTCCTATTTTTGAGCCATCTCAGCCATGTTAAAAGTGAAATTATCAAGAGAAATAAAAATAGGTGTTTTTGTTGCAGTCGGAGTTATCATTCTGATTATAGGATTTAATTTCCTTAAAGGGTTTCATCCGCTAAAGTTGTATACCCGTTATCATGCCGTATATAATAATGTGGGTGGTATCACACCAAGTACTCAAGTCAATATTAACGGACTAAAAATTGGGCAGGTCGAAAAAATTGCAATGCTTAAACCGGGCGATCCTAGTAAAATTTTGGTGTCCTTTATTGTATTAAGCGATGTAAAAATAGCCAAAGGTTCTGAAGCTTTTATAACGGCATCCGATTTATTAGGAACCAAAGTAATTGAGATATTTCTTGCTAATGGTGATATGTATTTGGCAAAAGATGATACGCTGGTTGGTAGGATAGAAGAATCGCTCTCAACGTCAATCAGTAAGATGGTGTCTCCATTAAAAGAAAAAAGTGAACAGGTTTTGGTTGCACTTGACCGTGTATTAAATAGCATGAATGATGTATTTGATTCTACCGGAACGAGAAAACTTTCAAAAAGTGTAAATGATTTATCGGCAACCATCAATAACGTGAGAAACATCACTGAAAGATTCGATAATTTATCAGCAAGCGAAAGTGAGCGAATCACACTAATGTTAACCAATCTGGAATCCATAACACGTAACTTGAAACAAAATAATGAAGTCATCACTTCATCGTTAAAAAACATCGATAAAATTACAGATTCGATTGCTGCTGCAGACTTAACACAAACCATCAATAATGTAAAAAATGTGATGGTACAATTAACAGCGGCACTTCAAAATATTAATGAAGGGCACGGTACTCTGGGTAAATTGGCTCAAGATGATTCTTTATACATAAACTTAAATAACTCAAGCAGGGAGCTGTCCTTGTTATTAAAAGATATGCAAGAATATCCGGGCAGGTATGTGCACGTATCTGTTTTTGGAGGAAAGAAACAGGCCAAGGAAGCAGATAAAAAAAGACAGCAAGACAAAAGCAAATAGGTTAGTTTTGCTTGTCTTAGAAACATTTAATCATTGTCTTCCAAATCTTTTATCGCTTCATCAATCATCTTTTCAATGGTATCTTTGTCCTTTTCACTTAGTGATTTCTGCATTTTGGCTTGTTCCTTTAATTTCTTATAGATTGTTCTTTTGCGAGCTTCCAAAGCTACCCAAGTGATATAGCTATTTTGCTTGGTCTTGTATTGTTTTTCATCAATCACATCAATTTCAACCAATATCTGACTCATCACTTCTCGTGTTAATTGTTGAAAACGTTCATTAAAATCTCCAATTGTACCATCAACTTGTCTTTCGCCTTTATAACTTTCACTCACATTTTTTATTTGAGTTTGCACGCTTGATGCAAGTCTTTGCTTGGCAGAAAGCATAGCCTTGTCTTTACTGGTTTCAAGGTTTATACTTTCACCGCTTGCAACAGCCCTCACGAAGCGTTTGTTGGTTTCATATTTACTTCCTTTAAAAGGTGTTTTCACTTCGGTCATTCCATCAGGGGTACTTTTACATCCGGCAATTGTTGCAATTGCAAGGAAAATGATTGCATATTTTTTCATAAAGTTTGTTATTTATAAGTTTTAAGAAAATATCGTACCAAAATTTAGTGTTCGTTAAAATCAGATTCAGCGGCTTGTTGCTCACTTTTTTTTCTTTCGGCTTCAATGAGTGCAAACAGTCCGTTTCTTTTTACTTCAGGATCGTTTAGAATACTGATGTCGTTGGCATTTGATTCTTTAATAACGAAACTATGAAATCGTCTCTGCTCAAACCAATCAAAAAATGTAAGTTGCGAGCGATCATTGCTAGGATTAAATACTTTGTAATTGACAAGAATTTTTCGGGCATCTTGTTCAGATTTGCGGTCATAATATGCAATCCAGCAATAGGGTTGCATGCCTAAGTCAATACCGGCAACTTTTTCATGATACAAGGGGGCAATGCCAACTATTTGTACTTTTTGCACACCATGTTTTTCATCAAAATACCATTCTTCCATCAGCATTAGTTGTGTGATGCGTTCGGCAGGGTCAAAGCGTGTAATCACCGTATCAACTTTGGTTATCGAAGGATCATCAGGATCAATTGGTGTTTCTACAAAATCTGTATCATTTCCTTTTTTACTAAGTTTTTCAATGCCTATGTTTCGATTCAATGAGTCACTGGAGAAGGCCAATATTTCACCATTCATTAGGTGTTTATGAAGGATTAATACAATATTGCTTTTGGGCCATGTGGCCACTTTATTGTACTTTTCTTCCAAGTCAATAATTCTCCAAACCCTTTTTGATACCAAGTAGTTTGACTCCCTTAACACAGGAGGAGGGATGACAGGTGCCTGCGCAACAGCGAAGGTTTTGGTAATCAAGTAAAAGATTATGAATATGAAAAATTTATGACTCATTAATTATAAGATATTCAAGTCGGTTATTTCTTGCTGAAGTTTGAGCTTATTGATGGGAACTACACCTACTTCTTCACAAACAATTCCACCTGCTAAATTTGCAATGGCAGCAATTTTATCCGGATGCATTTTTAAGGCAAAGCACAGTGCAGCAACGCTGATTACCGTATCACCTGCTCCACTCACATCTGCAATTTGGCGAAAGTGAGCGGGGATATAATGAAACTTTTTACCATCGGTCATCATTACACCCTTTTCACTCATGGTTACCATTGCATGCTTAAGCTTTAGGTTATTCATCATGTTTGTAATGGAGTGTTCAAATGTTGGCTTATCGTCTTCATCAAATTCTATTTTCAAGCCATCTTTCAGTTCTTTTAAGTTTGGTTTAAACAAATCTGCTCCGATAAAATAATTGAAATTTCGTTTCTTGGGATCTACCACTACAGGGATACCTTTTTCTTTGGCTTTTTCAATTATTTGTAGAATGTTTTTTTGTGTAAGCACTCCTTTATCATAATCTTCAAATATGAGTGCATCTGAATGATTAATTAATTGAGTAATTCTTGACACAAGCTCATTGCTTTCATCAACAGTTATTGAATGTGTGTCTTCCGTATCAATTCGCAGCATTTGTGTTGCTTGTGATATGATACGTAATTTAACGGTAGTCGTTCTGTCATCAGATCTCACAATACCGCGCGTGTCTACCTTATTTTGCTTAAAAAGTTCAATAAGTTCATCACCTTCTTTATCGTTTCCCACAACACTACATACAATTGGCTGAGCTCCAAGAGCGACCAAATTCATGGCCACATTTGCAGCTCCACCTAATCTGCTTTCTTTGGTCTCTACAGCTACAACCGGAACAGGAGCTTCGGGTGAAATACGTTCTACTTTTCCAAAGTAATAGGCATCAATCATCACATCTCCTACAACCAGAATTTTTAAGCCTTCAAATTGAGTTATTAAGTTATTCATTCAGTTAGTTTTTCTAATGCGTTTTTTATGCGACTCATCGCTTCTGTTAATTTTTCATTGCTAGTAGCAAATGATATTCGTACACATTTGGGCGCTCCAAATGCTTCTCCGGTAACCATAGAAACATGTGCTTCATGCAACAAGTACATGCAAAGATCCGTTGCATTGTTAATTTGATATGATTGAAATGACTTCCCAAAATAATGGCTGATATCAGGAAATGCATAAAATGCGCCTTCAGGAATATTGCATTTAAGTCCTTCCATCTTCTTAAGTGCACCAATCACAAGATCTCTTCTTTCTTTGTAAGCTTTGCACATGATTATTGTTGGTTCTATGGGGCCATTTAGTGCAGCTACCGAGGCATGTTGCGCAATACTGTTGGTACCTGAGGTGAATTGCCCTTGTATTTTTTCACAGGCAGCAGCAAGCGCAGCATTGGTAGCAATGTAGCCAATTCTCCAGCCGGTCATGGCAAAACCTTTACTCATCCCATTCACAATGGTAACTTGATCTTTCATTCCATCAATTTCTGCAATGCTAACGTGTTTGTTGTTGAAATTGATGTATTCGTATATTTCATCAGATATCACATGTATTTGGGAATACTTCTTGAATACCGCTGCGAATCGCAATAATTCATCTTTGCTGTATACCGAACCTGTGGGGTTGCACGGAGACGAAAAAATGAATGCTTTGGTTTTTGAGGTAATTGCAGCTTCCAGCTGTTCATCTGTTATTTTATAATCCTGATCCACATTGGCATGAATAAAAACAGGATTGCCACCCGCCAGTTTTACCATTTCGCTATAACTTACCCAATACGGAGTTGGAATAATTACTTCATCTCCTTCATCAATCAACGCCATAAATACATTCATGATGGACTGTTTAGCTCCAGTAGATACAACAATATTCTCAACTGAATAAGTCAGTCCATTATCGCGCTTAAATTTATCGCAAATGGCTTTTCGTAATTCCGGAATACCGGCAACCGGGGTGTAAAACGTCATTCCCTTATTTAGCGCATCTACAGCAGCGTCTTTAATATGTTGAGGTGTTTGAAAATCCGGTTCCCCAAGACTAAGGCTTATCACGTCATAGCCCTGCGCCATTAATTCCCTTGAAAGTTTTGCCATTGCTATGGTTTGGGGCTCGTTTATACGATGCGTTCTATCGGCAAGTTTAAAATTCATTGCTGCGAATATATTTATTATATGGTAGGGAGTTTAGGTAAGTTTTAAGTTAACAGCGGTAGAGGCATCTTCTCGTTTTACTTTTATTAAAGGACTTGAAGATTTTATCTTATTCATCAGGTCTTCTAGGTGAGATGTATTCTGAACCTCCAGTTCAATAAGTCCTTCAAATGAGCCTTCCATCGATCGAAAGTTGATTCCATGCATATTTATTTGAAGCTCCTTTGAAATAATATCGGTAATTGTACTCACAATACCTACACTATCAATACCACTTACCCTAATATTGGTTATAAATGAACGGGTTTCGGCATTTTGTGCTGCCCATTTTGCACGAATGATTCGGTATCCGTAGTTTGACATCAATCCAATTGCATTTGGACAGTTGGTTCGGTGTATCTTGATACCTTCTCCAACGGTTACGAAACCGAAGATTTCGTCACCCGGAATTGGGTTGCAGCATTTGGCATATGTATACGGAAGGTCAATATCTTCACTTAGGATAACTCCATCTGTAGGTTTAGCTTTTTTACTTTTGCTAAATGATTGTGCTGTTTTGGTTCTTGACTCTGTAAGCGTTTTTGCTTTTTGTGCTTTTGCTTCAGTCAGTAAATCTTTTATGTTTAACTTGGTTTTATCGAGCTTGCCAATAGCTAGTTGGTCATATAAGTCTGATACCGTTGGAAGCTGCAATGCATATATCAAATCGTTTAGATGATCACTGTTAAATGCAATTTTTTCAGAATTAAATTTACGTTCCAGCATTTCTTTGCCCATCACAGCCGAACGCATTTTTTCTTGCTTAAAATAGTCCCTAATCTTTGATTTGGCCTTAGCTGTGATAACAAAATTTAGCCATTCTTCTTTTGGTGTTTGTTTGTTTGATGTGATGATTTCAACTTGGTCTCCATTGGATAGTTTGTGGGAGATAGGAACAAGTTTGTTGTTAACCTTTCCACCTATACACAATGAACCTAAATCTGAGTGAATGTCATAGGCAAAATCAACAATAGTTGAGCCATTTGGCATTTTTCTGAGTTCACCTTTGGGGGTAAAAAGAAATATTTCATCAGTGTATAGGTTAAGCTTAAAATCATCTAGAAAGTCTAAGGCATTTGATTCGGAGTTTTCTAATATCTCTCTTACAATAGTTAACCATTCTTCCAAAGCTGCATCTGATGAAGGTTGACCGCCTTTCTCTTTATATTTCCAGTGTGCAGCATATCCTTTCTCCGCAATTTCATCCATGCGCTTGCTACGTATTTGCACTTCCACCCATTGCCCTTTTGGCCCCATTACTGTAGTGTGAAGCGATTCATATCCATTTGATTTAGGCGTTGAAATCCAATCGCGCAAACGGTCAGGGTTTGGTTTGTAATAATCAGTTACGATGGAGTAGGCATTCCAGCAATCGGATTTCTCATTTTCATAATCACTGTCGATAATGATTCTGATGGCAAACAAGTCATACACTTCTTCAAAAGGTACATTTTGCGTTCGCATCTTATTTAATATGGAGTGAATGGATTTTGGTCGGCCTTTTATTTCAAATTTCAATCCTTCCTGAGTCAATGATTCAATAATGGGAACACAAAAACTTTTTATATATCGGTTTCGTTGCGATTTCGTTTCCTGAAGCTTATTTTTAACAAAATTATATTTTTCAGGTTCAAGGTATTTTGTAGCCAAATCTTCCAATTCTGTTTTGATAGCGTACAATCCTAGTCTGTGGGCCAGCGGAGCGTAAACATAATGTGTTTCAGATGCAATTTTTAGCTGCGATTTAGGCGACATGTGCTCAAGGGTGCGCATGTTGTGCAACCTGTCGGCAAGTTTTATTAAGATAACACGTACATCATCACTCAAGGTAAGCAGCATTTTCTTAAAATTTTCTGCCTGCATGGATTTGTCCTGCTGATCAAATACTCCAGAAATTTTTGTAAGGCCATCAATGATAGATGCAGTTTTTACGCTGAAATTGTGCTTTATATCTTCTAAAGTAATATGTGTATCCTCAACAGTATCATGAAGGAGAGCACAAATTATGGATGTTGCTCCTAGGCCAATTTCTTCTGTGCAAATTTGAGCTACTGCTAATGGGTGAAGAATGTATGGCTCCCCCGATTTTCTACGCATATTTTTATGCGCATCCAACGCCATTTCAAAAGCTTTTCTTATTTCTTTTTTGTCTCCACGGTCTAGGGTACGCCTGCTCGACTTCAACAAACTTCGGTAAGCCTTTACTATTTCCTTATTTTCTTTTTCGATATCAAATTGAATTTCATTCATATGGTGTCACAAAATAACGAAATTGTAGCAAAATAAATTTTCACTTTAATTTACAAATTGTTAATCAAATTGAATAAAACATATATTAGCAATCACAAAACTGAAATTTTTATGGGACTTTTTGTAAAGAAAAACATCGAAACACTCTTAAAAGATGCTGAAGGCCATTCGCTGAAAAGAACGCTTACCGCAGGCAGTTTGATTGCCCTTGGTATAGGTGCAATTATTGGTGCAGGTCTCTTTGTTAGAACAGCAGCGGCAGCAGGAGAGCATGCGGGAAATGCAGTAACAATTTCATTTCTGATTGCTGCTGTGGGTTGTGCCTTTGCAGGACTTTGCTATGCAGAGTTTGCAAGTATGATTCCGGTAGCAGGCAGTGCGTATACTTATGCATACGCTACTATGGGCGAAATTGTAGCTTGGATAATTGGATGGGCGCTCATTTTGGAGTATGCCTTGGGAGCAGCTACCGTAGCCATTGCTTGGAGCGAATACCTAAATACGTTATTGGGTGGTGTCATACCCTATCAATGGTGTCACTCACCTTTTGAGTCGGCAATTAATAAAACTACAGGAATACTAGAGCATGGCGTTATGAATCTGCCTGCATTATTTATTTTGTTATTACTTACCGCCCTATTGATAAGAGGAACGCAGCAATCGGCTATGGTAAATGCCATAATCGTATTTATTAAAGTAGCTATCGTGTTGGTATTTATTGCAATTGGCTGGCAATACATAAACCCTGAAAATCATATTCCTTATTTTATACCTGCTGATGCACCGCCTGCTGTTAAAGCAGATGGTTCAACCTACGATTATTCAGATATATTTAGGCATGGATGGGGCGGGGTATTAACCGGAGCAGGAATTGTGTTTTTTGCTTTTATCGGGTTTGATGCCGTATCAACAGCAGCACAGGAAGCAAAAAATCCCCAGAAAGACATGCCAATTGGTATTTTGGGCTCATTGGTTGTTTGTACAATTTTGTATGTCTTGTTTGCTCACGTATTAACCGGTGTAGCACCTTATTCAGATTTTGTGATGGAAGGCAAGGAGGCTTCTGTTGCTTATGCAATTGAAACGTACATGCACGGATATCATTGGTTAGCTACTTTGGTAACGGTTGCCATACTTGCAGGCTTTTCATCCGTAATTCTTGTAATGCTTATGGGACAATCTCGCGTATTTTATTCCATGTCACATGATGGGTTGATACCTAAAGTATTTTCAGACTTACACGAGAAATTCCGCACCCCATATAAGTCAAACATGATACTGTTTTTATTGGTTGGTGCTTTTGCCGGATTTGTACCCGGAAATGTAGCGGGTGACTTAACGAGTATTGGAACCCTATTGGCGTTTGTATTGGTATGCGTTGGCATTTGGATGTTACGTATTACTGATCCTGCAATAAAAAGACCATTCAAAACACCATTGGTTCCATTGGTGCCAATTTTAGGAATCCTTATTTGTACAGCGATGATTGTGAGTCTGCCTTCATCTACACTTGCGAGTGCTGGTATTTGGATGCTTGTAGGGTTGGTTGTGTACTTTGCTTACGGCAAAAGAAACAGCATCTTGAATAAGTAAGACATAAACTTATAAGTATTGAAAAGTTCGGCCTGTGTCGGACTTTTTTTATGCGGTCCTCATGCTCAAATCCAGGCACTTTACAGAATGGGTAAGCGCACCGGATGAAATATAATCTACTCCGGTTTCAGCATATTGCCTAAGGTTGGATAAGGTAATTCCTCCCGAAGCCTCCGTTTCATATTTTCTGTTGATGAGTTCAATAGCTTCTTTAAGCAATGATGGGGTGAAATTATCCAACATGATGCGCTGAATGCCACCTTTTCCAATAGCTTCAGCCACTTCTTTTAAATTGCGTGTTTCTATTTCTATGGGTAAGTTTAAATTATTTTTTTTCAGGTATAGATTTGTTGCATCTATGGCTGCGGAAATGCCTCCAGCAAAATCAACATGGTTATCTTTAATAAGAATCATGTCATATAATCCCATGCGGTGATTTCCACCTCCACCTAATCTTACCGCCCATTTATCAAGTATGCGCATCCCGGGTGTGGTTTTTCGGGTATCAATAACTTTGGTATGTAATCCTTGAAGAGCTTTTGAATACAAAGCTGTTTGTGTGGCAATACCACTCATGCGTTGCATAAAATTCAACGCGGTTCTTTCGGCAGTAAGCATGGCAATGGAATTTCCCTCAATTTCCAATACAATATCCCCATTGGCTACTTCATCTCCGTCATTAACTTTTTTTGATACAACAAGCGAAGCATCTAATTTGTGAAAAATATATGCAGCTAATTCAACTCCGGCAATAATTCCATTTTCTTTTGCCACAATTATTGATCTTCCTGTGTGGTGATGAGGAATGGTAGAAAGAGATGTATAATCGCCAGGGCCAATGTCTTCTGCAAAAGAAAGGTCAACAATTTGTTGTACCAAAGGATTGTCTAGTATTGGATTCATGCAGGTTAGTCTTTTTCTATCCTCAACTCGTGTATCAACATTCCGTTGCCTGCATCTTTCATAAATATGTATGCCCTAAAGTTTCCTTGTGCACATTCATACACAGCAACTGCATATTTTGCACCACCTGCTGATGATCCCCTATGCTGTATGGTAACATTCTTTGGAGGATTTTGAGCAAAAAAGTTCTTCATTATCACCTCTGCTTGTTGCTTACTGTATATGCCTTCATCGCTAAGCATGGTAAGTGCTACATTGGTATTAAAGTATTTGGCCACTTCTTTAGCTTGTCCTGATTTTAATGATTGAACCACATTGTCAAATATGTCAGCAGCAAAAGCTGTAAGACAAAATAGGACCAATAAACTGAGTGTCATTTTTTTTAGCATGCCGTATCTGTACCAATAATTATGCCACCAAAATAATACTTTTCCCATAAAGCAATGCAATAACAGTTATTTTTGCAAACATGACGCAAAAAACAATTCTAGTAATATTGGATGGTTGGGGAAATGGAAAGCCCTATGCAGGCAATGCAATTAATTTAGCATCAAAACCAAACTTTGATAAATTGATAGCAACCTATCCCAATTGTGAACTAAAAACTTCCGGAGAATACGTTGGTCTGCCACATGGCCAAATGGGGAACTCTGAAGTTGGTCACATGAATATTGGTGCGGGGCGTGTGGTGTTTCAGCAATTGGTATTAATTAATAAAGCATTTCGCGAAAAAACAGTCCATCATAATTCAGTAATGAATGAAGCTTTACACTATGCCAAAACGCATCAAAAAAATATCCATTTAATTGGGTTGGTTAGTGATGGCGGTGTGCATTCATCCCTTGCGCATCTTGAGGAGTTGTGTCAATTATTAAAAGACAAAGATGCCGGAACATTTTATGTGCATGCCTTTACCGATGGACGTGATACAGATCCCAAGAGTGGTATTGGACATATTGAAAAACTTTTGCAAACTTTGGAACAAACCAATGGAAAACTTGCAGGAGTTATAGGACGTTACTACGCCATGGATAGAGACAAAAGATGGGAACGTGTGAAATTGGCATATGATTTAATGGTGAATGGTGCAGGAGAACACACTTTAAATATTTTGGGTAGCATTAAACAGAAATATGAACAGGGAGAAACCGATGAGTTTTTAAAGCCACTTTGTTTGGTTGAAAAAGACAAACCTGTTTCAACAATAAAGGATGGAGATGTGGTGATATGTTTCAATTTTCGTACCGATAGGGGAAGGGAGATTACCGAGGTATTAACACAACGCGATTTTAATGAATTCAACATGCACAAGTTGGATTTGCACTATATAACACTTACTGAATATGATAAAAGTTTTGAAAATGTAAAGGTGGTTTTTCCTGAAATTGAATTGAACATGACGATGGGTGAAGTACTTGAGAAAAATAGCAAGAAGCAAGTGCGTATAGCCGAAACCGAAAAGTATCCGCATGTTACTTTCTTCTTTAGTGGAGGCAAAGAAGAGCCGTTTATTGGTGAAACCCGCCACATGGCACCTTCGCCTAAAGTAGCCACCTACGATTTGCAGCCGGAAATGAATGCCGAAGAAGTATGCCGTTTTACATTGGAAGAAATTGAAAAAAGTGAAGCCGATTTTATTTGCGTGAATTTTGCCAATCCCGATATGGTGGGGCACACAGGAGTCGTTTCAGCCGAAATACAGGCCATTGAAAAAGTAGATAACTGTTTAGGGCGCGTAGTAGATGCAGCTCTTCAAAAAGGATATACCTTGCTGGTAACTGCTGACCACGGAAACGGGGAATACATGATCAATGAAGAAGACGGAACACCCAATACTGCTCACACCACCAACAATGTACCTTGTATTCTTATAGAGCCAGAATCAAAACATAAAATTAAAGACGGAAAACTGGCAGATATTGCGCCTACCTTGCTTACCCTGATGGATATTTCGGTGCCTTCGGAAATGACAGGGGAGGTGCTTTTGAATTAATGAATTAATGAGATA
>CAYSBE010000048.1:0-18585 GCA_964429245.1 uncultured Bifidobacteriaceae bacterium
ATCACAACAATTTGAAAATTTGCATATGGTTATCGGTATGGTAAAAGATAAGGATATTGACAAAGTATTGTCTCTTATGCCTTTATCAGCTACTTATTATTTTTGCAATGCTGACCTTCCTCGTGCCTTGCCTGCTCAAGAATTGGCAAATAAAGCGGCAATGCATCAATTGCATGGTAAATCGTACCCATCAGTTAGCGAAGCCCTCCGAGCAGCTAAAAATCAAGCTGGTGAAAATGACTTGATCTTTGTTGGTGGAAGTACATTTGTTGTGGCAGAAATTTGTTAATTCAAGAAGAAATCAAGTTATTTATAAAAAATAAGATATATGAAATTCATAACTGCTTACCTATTAGTATTTGGTCTGTTTTCACAAAGTGTATTTGGTCAATCCATGACGTTTAATCCGGGCAAGCATACGACTACCTGGATGCAAAAGCAACAAATTGTATTTCAGTATGGCACCGATTCAACACAATTTAACCCAGAATGGAAATCAGGGGAGAATTGGATATTTGAACACAGATACAGCGCACCTGAATATGTAGAAGTAGCGGATGATGAGGTTTCTGAATCATTTGTTTGGCAAATAAAACCTACATCAAAGAAAAAAATTGTTTTAACAGGTAATCAATTAAAGGTTTCCAATGCCTATTTTCTAAAAAGCTGTTTTTGTTTGGAAAGAGGCTATCATAAGGTAATTGATGGAAAAGTATCCATGATCCGCATGAACAATGGTTTTTGGAAGGTTGATTTTGAATTTGTAATTGAATCACCAAATGGTGCTCAGCCTATAAAAGTTAAACGTACAAATGTGTTATTTAAACTAAATAATTAATTAATTAATGGGTTTAACTATTCGACATGCAACTGTAGAAGATGTTCCGTTGATTTTAGCATTTATTAAAGGGATTGCTGAATACGAAAAACTTTTACATGAAGTTGAAGCCACAGAAGCCATGCTTGCCGAGAACTTATTTGGTAATAAGCCGGCAGCCCATGTCATTATCGCTTTTGAGGATTATACGCCTGTTGGTTTTGCCTTGTATTTTTATAATTTTTCTACGTTTCGATCAAAAAAAGGATTGTATTTGGAAGATTTGTTTGTGTGGCCTGAATACCGAGGCAAGGGGTATGGAAAAGCCTTATTCAGTCAACTGCTTGAGCGTGCTAGTCAATCTGGTTGTGGCAGAATGGAATGGAGCGTGCTTGATTGGAATCAACCCGCAATTGACTTTTATCATTCATTTGGCGCCAAACCCATGAGTGGATGGACCACATTCAGGATTATTATTTAATGGTATTAAATTGGTATATCTCAAAAGGTAGGTGTTAATTCGTAAACGAAAAATAAATAGGTATTGGAGCAAAAAACTAAGCTTAATCGGTTCAATAGTTTACAGATATTTCAGTTTCTGAGGTTTGGCACGTTCTTTTTAATTTCGATACTACTTGCCAAAATATCTGCTATCTACCAACATGATTATGGATTGAATCTAATCAGTCAGTATGAAAACCTGATGTTAGTTACTTCCAGTCTCACCTTTTTTTGGGTTTCGGCAATTTGCAATACCCTCATTCCGTATTATAATAACGCCAATCCGGTAAGGAAAAAGAAGGTACTCTTTAACACGTTTGTGTTGCTTACCGTGTTTTCCATTGTTGCTGCAATCGTAGTTGTGATCATGGGACGTACGATTAGTGGTAAGGATAAATACCTGTTTGATATGTTTGCCCTCGTGGTTTTGTTGAATACACCAACATACATAACGGACTATATTTATTACCTCACGGGGCAATACAAACAGCTTATACGCTGGGGTGTAATCACTTTTGTAGCACAAATTCTATTGTTATGTGTGCCTCTAGCTATGGGTTATTCTCTTGGTTTAGCAGTGAATATGTTATTGCTGCTGTCAATGGTGAAGTTTTCATTTACGGTATTGCTGCTCATGAAATATTCCACCATCAGTGTGCAGACCCGGCTATCGGCAGACTTCATGAAAAAAGCTACTCCGGTTATGTTTTCCATATTGCTTGCCGGAAGCATGGAATATGTTAACAGTTATATTGTTGAGTTCAACTTCTCTAAAGAAACATTTGCCATGTTCCGATATGGAGCCAGAGAACTTCCGATATTTTTGATATTGGCCAATTCATTGAGTAATGTATATAGCGGAGAAATTTCCAAATACAATATACAAGGCAATTTGGATGAGGGGCTAGCAAACTTAAAACGATCATCTCAGCGGTTGATGCGGTGGTTGTTTCCTGCAACTGCTTTAACCATGTTTCTTAGTCCTTATTTATTCAAATATGCCTATAATGAACAATTGTTGGAAGGCTACAAAGTGTTTAATATTTACCTTCTTCTCATTATCAGTCGTATGGTATTTCCACAAACAGTTATTATGGGTATCCTTAAAAACAGGGTATTTTATGTGATTTCATCCAATTACCTTATCATTAATATCATCCTTTCATTTTGGTTTATTTATTTGTTAGGTGATATTACAGGTATTGCATATGCCACAGTCATATCGTACACAATTGAGAAGCTCATGCTGATTGCGGTTTGCAAAATGGAAGGAATTTCATTACGAAAATATACTCCAATTGGCGAGTGGATTGCCTATTCGTTGCTTACATTGGTAGTTTATTACATCTCACTATCCGTTCACATGCCGGGCATTTAATTTGTTAAATGCTAATAATATTCCTTTGGTGCACAATAACTGAAGAACCATCTGTGAGGGTTACGGATTCAGGTTGTTGTGTATTCAATTTGCTAAAAAGTTTTCCAAATAGATTTTCGAAATCAACATCCATTTCATAGTGCATTACTTCATGGTCATTCCATTTTCTACGGCTTACACGATACTCCGTACTTACTTGGTTGTTAATTCTCGAGTATCCCCAGTAGTGTTGGTTAAAGAATTCCTGAATAGATCCGCTTTCATGTGGTTTACTTTGTTTGTTTGCAAGCAGATTCAGGTTGTGCCAGGTTCCATTTTTTATGGCATAAGATATGTTCAAATGTTCATTTTCATCATTCCATTGGTGTTTCATTTCACGTGTGAAGTAGGCTTCTTTATATAACACACGTGCTACACCGGTTAAGGTGTGTTTAGGGAAAAAAAGTTTTGGAAATGTTACACCAGCACGCCAGGTATTTGTATCCAATTTTCGCTTGATATACATGCGCAAGCTCATCTCTTCAAATTGGCGGTGGTATGGTACCGGAATTCTCAATACTTTGGTATCACTATACCGGAGGGCAACTAAACTCATGTAGTGCTTACCTTTGTAGTCATCCAATTCAGTGCCCGCAGGTAAAAATTGCGTTAGCCAATCGGGGTCCACAACATAGTTTACAGATGCAATATTTAACCAGTTTGCCCTTAAAAATTCCCTTTTGAACATGCAAGCAATTTATATAAGATGAGGAATATTTGCTCGTAAATTTATTAAACCAAAAACTTACAAATACGCTATTCCATTCAATGACAACATTTCTATAAAATCTCCTACTTTCGTGCCGTCATGATTACTTATTACACCACCAGGAAAAATACACTTGAAGAAATTGACCAAGTAGAAAAAGATTGTTGGGTGAATTTGGTTAATCCAACTTCAACAGAAATTGATTTTTTATCACAGAAACTCCTAATACCTGCCGACTTTTTAATTGACCCTTTGGATCAGGACGAAAATGCACGTGTGGAACAAGAGAAAAATTGCATGTTGATTGTTACCCGTATTCCGGTGGAAATGGGCTGGGATGAAGACCTTCCCTTTATTACGTTACCCATTGGTATTATTTTGAAACGGGATTTAATTGTTACAGTAAGCAATAAACACAATGAAGTGCTTCAGGCTTTTGCAGAGTCAAGGGTGAGAAATTTTAATACAGCTAAACGTGAGCGGTTTGTGATGCAATTGTTTTTGCGAGGTTCTGTTTTGTTTTCACGCTATTTGAAAAATATAAACAACAAGGCAGATGAATTACAGTTGAGTTTGCATCGCTCGACCAGGAATAAAGAACTTTTGCAGTTATTAAACTTTGAAAAGAGTTTGGTTTATTTCAATACATCTTTAAAATCAAACGAGTTGATGATGTATCGCTTGCAACGTCTAAAATTACCGGCATTGGATAGGGAAGAAGAACAAGACCTAATAGAAGATGTGATGACCGAAACCAAGCAAGCTATTGAAATGGCACATATTTACAGCAATATCCTTGGCAATATGATGGGCGCTCATTCATCCATTATTTCCAATAACCTTAATATTACCATACGTTTTCTAACTTCGGTAACCATAATTTTGTCCTTGCCCATTTTGGTGGCTAGTATTTATGGCATGAATGTGGTGTTGCCACTTCAAGATGAACCTTATGCATTTTGGCTGATAATGGCTATTGCCATTTTCTTATCGGTTATTGCAGTGATTTTCTTTCGAAGGAAAAATCTTTTTTAGCGTTAATTTTTCTAATATCAAGAAGGATCTACATCAGCATATATGATGGTTCTGCGGTATTCTTTTTGTGTAAGAATATCATTGATGCAGGTTTTGATAAAGAATTTTAGTGCAGGAAGATTTTTATTATTTCGATCAATTTTTATCAGAATTTCCCTGATATAAAAATTTTTCACCCTCGATACATATGGGCTTTGCGGCCCAATCATGTATTGTCCCATACGGCTGTATAGTTTTTCAAATAAAGCATAGCCACAGGCATGTGCGGTTTTTAAATCTTTATCTTTTATTTTTAATAAAATCAATCTCGAAAAAGGGGGGTAGGAATACTCTTTTCTTTCATTCATTTCATTTGCAAACAATTCATCATATTGTTGATTTAACACTGCATGCAAAACATGATGTTGTGGCATGTGGGTTTGAATAATTACTTCACCTTGTTTGGTACTTCTGCCTGCTCGGCCACTAACTTGTGTTAGTAATTGAAATGCTCTTTCGTGGGCACGGAAATCAGGAAAGTGCATTAATTGATCGGCATTGATTACACCAACCAAACTCACACCTGCAAAATCAAGCCCTTTGCTCAGCATTTGGGTACCAACTAAAATATCTGCTTCATGAAGTTGAAAACGTTGGATGATTTCGGCATGGCCATTTTTACTTCGGGTTGCATCCAAGTCTAGTCTAAGTACACGTGCAGCAGGAAAATGAGCCGATAATTCATCTTCGATTTTCTCGGTACCCAGTCCTTTCAAATCCACCTTATGTGATCCGCACGCTTCACAATTGACCATACGCGGCACAGTGTAACCACAATAATGGCATTTCAACGTGTCATTATATTTATGGTAGGTTAGGCTAATGTCACAATTTTTACATTTAACCACATGATGGCAATCTTCACATTCATAAATTGGAGCATAACCTCTTCTGTTTTGAAACAAAATGATTTGTTCGTTCCTACTCAGGGCATCGCTTATATGTTGCATTAATTGAGCACTGAAATTACCGCTCATTTGCTTGGTACGTTTGTCTTCAGCAATATTTGCCGTATGAATTTTTGGCATGGCAATATTTCCATGTCGTTGGGCAATTTTTACCAATCCAAACTTCTGTTGTTGTGCATTAAAATAAGTTTCGTAGGCAGGTGTAGCACTCCCAAGCAATGTTTTGCATTGGTGGATATATGCCAGCATAATTGCAGCATCTCGTGCGTGGTATCGGGGTGCGGGATCTACTTGTTTATAACTTTGCTCGTGTTCTTCATCAACAATAATTAATCCCAATTCCTTGAAAGGAAGAAATACCGAAGAGCGGGCACCAATAATAATTTGCACTTTGCCTTCTTGTACCTTGTTCCAAATTTCCATGCGTTCGTTTGAGCTGTATTTGGAATGATAGGAAAGGGCTTTGTCACCAAAATATTTATTGATGCGGCCTATGATTTGAGAGGTAAGTGCAATTTCAGGAGCCAAAAAAAGCACCTGCTTTCCTTTAGAGATTTGTTCTTCGATAAGTTTTACATACACATGGGTTTTACCACTCGATGTAACACCATGAAGCAATACTACATCCTTGTCTTTCCATTCATCCTTTATTTGCACCAATGCATCGGATTGGTTTTCGTTAAGTGCAAACTCTTCTGGCACTTTGTCTTCATTCAGGTGAAGGCGATCAACCTGCAAGTCATATTTTTCGAACACACCTTTTTTTATAAGTGTTTGCAGTGGGCTTTCGCTGCAAGCTGCTTTTTTTAGCAACAATTTCTTCTCAATATTGGCATGTTCTTGTTTTAGCTGTAAGTATGCTAATAGTAAATTCAGCTGAGGTTCTTTGTTATTTAGTTCGTCAAATAATTGCTTAAGTTTTTCTTCGTTTTGCTCAATTTCTTGATGAATCCTGATACAAGTAACAAGTTTGGGTTTATAGGTTTCGTTCACCGTTTCTTGCATGTTGATGAGCCCCTTTTTATACAAACTTTTTAGTAAAGGCCCAACATTTTTAAGCTGCACAATTTCGATGATGTCGTCTAAATACAAATTCGGTTCTTTGGTTAGCGCTTCTACGATTAAGTATTCCTTGTCACTTAATTCGGCTTTGGCAAAATCAGCATCAGGATGTAAAGAAATATAGGTTTGACTTTGGGGTTTAAGTGCAGAAGGTAATGCAGCTTGCATCACTTCTCCAAGGCTGCACAAATAGTAGTCGGAAAGCCAATGCCAAAATCGCATCATTCGTTGGTCGGCAATGGGTTCATCATCCATCAAATCCAATACATATTTGGCTTCATAGCCCATAGGTGGATTGTGATGAATTTCATCAATTACACCCGCATATATTTTTTTGTTGCCAAATTGCACCAGGGCTCTTTTGCCAATGGCTATTTCAGGCTCTTGTTCTCGGGTTACCCTATACGTATAAGTTTTAGGCAGCGAAAGCGGAAGAATGATATTTACAAATGTGGCGAAGTGTTCCTGCATGAGTGACCGAAGTAACGAAAATTAACATCCAAATGTAAAAGAGTTGGAATACAGTTATACACACGGTTACCCATTTCCCAATTTAGGATAATCAAACCACATTAATTTGCCGCATTGATCTGACAACAATGACCAATTTGACACATCAAGGTGTAACAGTGCAACTCCTGAAGTGGGTACATTATCTACAAAGCTGTTGCTTAAGTGTCCAATAAGGCTAGTCATGGTTGGATTGTGGCCTACAAGCATTACATTTTTATATTGGTCGGGAACTTGACGCAGCAAATGAATGATGTCAGCTACAGCGGCTTCATATATTTGTGGTTCAAATTGTATGAGGGTATCAGGAAGTTTTAGGGTTTCACAAAATATGCGAGCAGTTTTTGCGGTTCGTTTTGCAGGGCTGCATAAAATAAGTTCAGGGGTAAATTTTTCACTTATTCTTTTGGCCATGATGGGGGCATCATGTTTACCTCTATCGTTTAGCGGACGGTCAAAATCTGATTGAGCAGCATTCTCCCAGCTTGATTTAGCGTGTCGCATCAATAAGAGTTGCTTGCTCATCGCTGTTTAATATTCTTCGCCACCCGCTTCGCCTTGTTCATCTCCAAACAAGCCAAATTCATCAGCTTCTTCATCACTGATTTCACCTGGTACTTCGTCTGTTTTATCTAAATAGTTTTTGGTTATTTCTTCAAACTCATCGTCATCAACCAAGCCAAATTTCTGAATTTTATCATATTGTTTTGGTGAAGGGCCAATTGTTTTGGTACATGCAGGATATTTCACACCGGCTTTCTCTTTCATTTCTATGCCAACCAATTCCAGGTGCAGGGTCCACATTTCAATAAAATCATACACATAAATAATTTTTTGATGCGGGTCATCAATATAATCCTGCAATTGAGCTTTCTTCATAATCGGAATCTTTTTTGCAGGGTCTTCATCCTCATCATCCGACATGTCTTCGAGGGTAATTTCTTGTCCACGTTTCCAGCTGTCGGTACTCATGTAAAACGAGGCCAATTGTTTTTGGTCAAATCCTATAGCGTCAAGTATCGCTTTATGCAAATCCAAAAAGGTTTGTGCCGATTTGATTTCTATCACACGGTAAATGTCTTCGTATTCTTCAAATGATACTTTAAATTTATATACAGCCATGAGGTTGATGTTTGATTGATGATGGGGCGAAATTACATTTTTCGGTTAAAACAAAAACCGCTATTTATCGAATGAGGGTAACATTGCCCGAAGTGCTCTTTGTGGAACCATCCCAACCTGTGTAAGTTATGACGTAAACATATACATCAGTTAGTACTATCACACCGTCTTTGGTTCCATCAAAGAATTCATATTTGTCATTGGTGCTAAATACCAGTTGTCCCCATCTGTTGTATAGTTTCAGGTCGTAATCTTTTACAAATACAGGCCTTGGTTTCCAAAGGTCGTTGGTGCCATCGGTATTGGGAGTAAAGGCATTGGGTACATAAAGTATGGGTGATTGAATAAGCTCAATGGTATTGGAACGGCTTGTAAAACTAAGGCTTTTTATGGGTTCGTGAGCGGTTACTGAATAAAAATATAGTCCATTGTCAATATTGAGTTTATTATCCGTAAATCGGGTAGAATCAGCAGTGATATTACCTGCAATAACGGGTGATTGCCCGGGTTCTTCCTTTTCCATAGAATAGTATTCAACCCCATCAGGCCAATACACGTAAGGATTCCAAGTCATTTGGTGCTCAAACGGCAGCGAGATTCCTTTTAGGTGAATGCTGCATGCTTCGTCATTGTTCATACTTTCCAATCCGCATACATTTTGCTGACGAATCTGATAGCAATAGGATTGTTTGGAAACTTCTACCTGCTCATCAAGATAATTGCTGTTTACATTGTTGTTCACACTGTTAAGCAACTCATATTGAACTTCAGTAAGTGGTTTGCGATAAATTTTGTATGCACTAAAACCGGTATCACTGCTCGGCTGCCATTGTATCTCCAACGATTTATTGTCAACTACTGTTACGGTGAAAATGCGCAGTTTGGCGGGAAAATCTTCTGGTTTACTTACACTACAAATAAAAGGAGAAGTATCGCCTATATTTCCGCAGATGGTAACCGGATACGCAGCGTAGCAATAATCAGTAAACTCGTGGCCTTCTGCTACATCAGTTATGGTCACAATGGTTTCTTTTACTAAATCGCGAAGGGTAGTAAATGTACCATTTGGGTTTTTGCGAATAACCACAAAATGAGAAAAGTATTTATTTGGGGTGTAAGACTTAAATCCAATATCCACCGTGTTGTTATCAATCCGTTTGATACAGCGAAATCCAGGACCAACTCCAGCAGGAGGAGGGAGTACAATTATTTTTACCCTAAAAGTTTTATTGCGTGGGGTGGGGCATTGGTTGTCTATAGCAAATACCTGCATAAATAAGGTATCATCAGCTCCAATATCTTCACATAACGTGCGAAATGAAAAAGTAAAGGTTGCTTTGCCTAATTCCTGTGTTTTGGAATGACTAAGTAACCGCCCGGTGTTAAATACATTGCCCGATAAGGTAATATAAACAGAGTCGGCATTATCCGTATCTAAAATGCTAGCCGCATATTGAAGTGTATCTGATGCAAATACATATATAACGGTATCGTTTGCTTGTAAGAAGGCTTGCGTGGTGGCTGTATCTTCTTTATATAAGCTACAAATGGTTCTCGATGGAGCAGATTCTATGCCGCATTGATTTACGGTAGTAAGATAATAACAATAGTTGATGGCCTGATGATTTTGTGCAAGCGTGTCAATAAAAAGTGTTTCGAATCGGTTAGGGATTACATGGTAAAGCGCAGGTGATGCAGTTGCTTTTGTTCGGTAAATACGAATGCTATCGGTGTTTACATCGTCAATAGGATCCCATTTGATGCGCGCAACGCTATCACTTACATAGGTTAAGCATTCAGGAAAAGGTATAACAGAAAGCGGTGGAGCAGCAATGGCTATTCTTATCCATCCGGTATCGCTTCGTGAAACAGGACATCCATTGTCGTAAGTAAATACGCGCAATAGAAACGTATCGCCAACATTGGTACAATCACTTCGCCAGCGAAGGGTAAGTCGGCTGCTTCCAATACTTAACCCGTTGATGTTGGCAAATCGTTGTAAATTGATGGTGGGTTCATTTGGTGTGGCAAATGGAAAACTGCCTGACCATGTGGTGTAAATGGAATCATTGTCGCGATCAATAATATTTGTCGTAAAGTTTAAACTATCACCGGCAATAATGGTAATGAGCGTATCCTTCATTTCAGGTGCAAAAATGGATATATTCAAACTCATCTTTAACAAAGCATTGTTGCATCCACCAATCGTTGGATCAAATGTACGTTTGCCTTTATTTGTTGTACTCCATGCGTTGGGAGTAGTTGGAAAACCGGACGAACCGCCACAGCCTGCACAAACAGATTGGTATACGATTCCTTCCGGATTAAACCTACTTGTACCACCGTCAACATGATCGGCTGAAAACGGGTCTCCAATAAATGTAGCATAGGATAACGATTTCAACTCAGGTGAAAACACAGCAAGATAAAAGTCACTGCCATCTGTTGTGTTTTGAAAAGCATCAAAGGTTGTAGGTAAGCCGCTCGTATTTCCCATCTCAGGCTGACTATTTTGATTGGTTTCTCCTCCCCATCCAGAGAAATAGATGCGACCACATATATCTATCAAAAAGGCAGTAGGGGAAAGTGTCGGTTTCGTTCCCCCTTTTCCAAATGTGGTAGAGAGCAACAATTGGTCGAGGTCATTATTGAATTTGCTAATAAATTGTTTGGCCCCTGTTACCCGGTAAGTGGTACCTGCCAATGGGAACACAATGCTTTCTGTTTGTCCGCATATATAGGGGTCGCCATTTTTATCAACCTGAATCAAATAAGATTGATCGTACGTATTGGTTCCGAAGTACAAAAATCGTTGCAGGGAGTTTCCTGAAATTTTGCCAATAAATGCATCTACACCGCCTTTGCGGGTAAAATTGCTATTGGTTGCTGTAAGGTTGTTGCTGGTAGTGCCACCGGTTATAAAAAAATTATTAAACACATCTACCGCTATGCCAAAAATAGCATCGTGTCCGCTTCCGCCCAAATAGGAACTAAACAGCAGGTTGGTAAGGCCCGGATTGAATCTGGCTATTACCCCGTCTTGTAATCCACCAATAGTTGTTTGAAATCCATTTTGAATTGGAATGGAAGAACGTGTGGCACTAACTATGACAATATTGCCAAAGTTATCAAGAATGACTTCTCCTCTGAATTGGTCGGCAAAATTATATTTTAAAGGAGCACTGGTTGCGTCATAAAAATAATTGGTATTGCCATTGATACCATCACTTGCCGAACCGCCAAAATAGGTTGAACCAACGATGGCAGTACCCGTAACATTAAACCGGGTAATAAAAATATCGTAATCGCCATTATAGGTTCGGTCATAGGCATTGGTAGTTACAGGATAATCATCAGAATGGGTACTGCCAAAAACAATGAGTTCGCCACTTACATTACAAATCATGGAGTGGGGTTGTTCGTTGCCATCACCACCCAAATAGGTGCAGTAAACCAAATTGGTTCCATTTGGATTAAATTTCAAAATACCACAATCCCGTGCGAGGTTTTCGTTGTCATCTCCACCATTAAAAACGGTTTGAAAAGCACCTGTTGTAGTAGGGAAATTAATATTGTAAACGGTACCACCGGCATATCCATTTCCTGCTAAATCGTAGGTAGCGGTGAACCCAAAATTATCGGCAACAGAGCCACTAAATGTTCCAAATACAATCTCCGGATCAATGATAAAAGGAAATAATCGGTTGTATTTGCTGCAAATGAAGGAAAGCTCATTTTGGGCAAAATGATAACTAACAGGAATTTCTTCATTACTCAGCTCAGGTTGATAACCTATGGGTGCATTCTCGCGAATTGCAGCTATAGCGGTATTGATTTCAAGCGTTTGGTTATGCAGTTTAATATCATCCACACCCGAATAGATAAGTGTTATCATATCCGGATTGGCAAGTGGTTTAATATGAAAGTTAATTTTTAACCGCTCATCAAGGGCGATAATTTCCATATCAATGCCGGGATAAATATTCTCGAGCACTATTTTGCCGTAAGCCCTACAACCACTTTTCCATTTCGATTGATCTTTTCCTCTAAAGTAATTGTAGTATTCAGATGATGGATCATATTTCCTAACAGTTGGCTTGTTTGCACCTTTTAGTTGAACTGCATAGTTGTGGCCATTGACAATTCCTTTATTGCCATTATGCAAAATATCATGCAGCGCTTTTTCATCAATAAGCGAATACACCAGGCTGTTTTCTGTAATAAACAAGGTGCCTCCAGGGATCTGTGCTTTAAATAGTACGGTATCTTCCCATTGCCCTTTGTTCTCAATAAGTTTAATGGAGTTTTTGGTGTACTCATTTACAGGAGTGATATGCGCATACACAGCAGGTATGTGCGCAATAAGTAATAAGCAGATGTATAGAATTTGCTTTTTCAAGGATTAACAAATTTAACCAATACTCTTAAAACGAAAACTTTATATATTCAGTAATTGTCATTTTTTTGTATCATTCAACAAATCAAAAATATGAGCAGGCCGAAAATAGTGGTGCTAACAGGTGCGGGAATCAGTGCCGAGAGTGGCATTAAAACCTTCAGAGACAGTGACGGATTATGGGAAAACTACCGAATTGAAGAGGTTGCTACTCCCGAAGCTTGGAACGCCAATCCAATATTGGTTCAAGGGTTTTACAACATGCGTAGAAAAGGTGTGCTTGAAGCAATGCCTAATGCCGCACACACAGCCTTGGCAGAAAACCAGAAACATTTTGATATACATATTATCACGCAGAATATTGATGACCTGCATGAGCGGGCAGGATCGCGAAATGTGCTGCATCTGCATGGCGAAATCAGAAAATCCCAAAGTACCCGCAACCCAAATCTTGTTTATAATATTGAAGGATGGGAGTTGAAAATGGGAGATACCTGTGAGCTTGGAGCACAATTACGTCCATTTATCGTGTGGTTTGGCGAGGCTGTACCTAAAATGGAAGATGCCATTGAACTTGTGCAGGAGGCTGATATTGTTATGGTCGTAGGTACCTCATTGCAGGTTTACCCCGCAGCAGGATTGTTAAACTATGCGCCTGCAACTTCACCTATTTATATAATTGACCCTGGAGCGCCTGCATATAGCCACAGAAATAACCTTACTTTCATTCAGCAGAAAGCAAGTGTAGGAGTGCCACAATTGCTGGAGAATCTGAAAAATAATTTACCATAACCTAAAATTACAAAGCCATGGTAATTTTATGAAGTTATTTAGGAAAAATTACTTCAATTTTGCACCGTTGAAAAAAGCAATCCGCATTTCAGTATCATTTACACTCGCTATTTGTATCTTATTGGCTTATGCCGGTGTGCCTATGTATTCTATGATTTGCAAAATAGATGGTCATACAGCCTATGCGATAATAAAAGAAAATGCGGGATGCCAACATGAAATTAACAACAGCAAAAAGAAAAGTTGCTGTGATAAAAGTGTTGATCAATATTGCGGAAAATCAGACGAAGATTGTTGTGATTTCTCAACCAAAGTATTGAAAATTGAAGATCCATTTACTCCTTCAAAATCTTTGCAAGTTGCATTAACGCTCCCCTCAGTTGAAATTATCGTTAGTGAAATATTTCATTTTTCTGTTAGTCAGACCAATCATTTTGCACAGCACAACAAAGCACCGCCTGATATTGGTTTAGCCAATCATAACCTCGTTTTTATTTCCGAATTCCGCATTTAAGATAAATTGATGAGTTGCCACATGCAGTGGCTCACAGAATTTCTATTCAATCAATTTATTTTTTTTATGCAACAAATAAGATTCATCCTAATTTTATTGTGCCTTTCACAATCAATAAAGGCACAGACTATCAAAGGAAGTGTGATGGATGCGCAATCACGCAAACCACTTTCCGGTAGCACCATCAGGTGGATTACCGACAATAAAGCCACAACTGCAGATGCCGGTGGTGTTTTTGAAATTGCTTACCCTGTAAAAGTGCCCAATAAGCTTATTGCAAGTTACGTGGGATATGAAAATGATACCATTTCATTTAGCAATCAAACAGAGGTTCATTTTCTGCTGAAACCTTCAGCATTGTTACAAGAAGTTGAAGTGCGACAAAAGAAAGACCCGCTTGATTTTAACACCATCGATCCCATTAACCGACAATCGATTGGCAAGGTAGAATTGCAAAAAGCTGCCTGCTGCAACCTGAGCGAAAGTTTTGAAACCAATGCCACTGTTGATGTGTCTTATGCAGATGCATTGACGGGAACCAAACAAATTAAAATGCTAGGGTTGGATGGCTCTTACACACAAATTCTAACCGAGCAGGCGCCATCTATCCGTGGACTCTCAACCAACTACGGATTGGCACATATACCCGGCACCTGGGTGCAGGCCATCGATATCACTAAAGGCATGGGCTCGGTAGTGCAGGGCTACGAATCAATGGCCGGACAGATTAATATTGAGCTGGCTAAACCTGAAAAATCAGAAAGATTATTTGTAAACCTATATGCCGGTGATTTGGGACGTTATGAAGCCAATGTGCATTTGGGCCATCGTTTAAATAAGCGGTGGAGCACACTTTTATTGACCCACGCAAGCACCATTGCCACAAAAAATGACTTTAACAAAGACGGTTTTATTGACGTGGCAACCGGTTACCAATTTAGCGCCCTTAACCGCTGGAAATACGAAAACCCGGGCAAGCTAATGAGCAGTTTCGGGGTGTTTGCCAATACCGATCAGCGCAATGGCGGTCAACTTAATTACAACGGAATGGAAGACAATATCAATAAGCGCTATTATGGTGTAGATGTGCGTACTAATCATATTGAAGGATTTGGAAAAGCGGCAATTGGTTTTGATGGGATGCCCTATAAAAGTCTTTCATTTCAACTGGATGCACGCTACTACGAACAGCAATCGATTTACGGAGCCAAGTCGTATAATGGTAATGAACAAACTCTTTATGGAAATATGGTATACCAGACCATCATTGGCAGCAGTGAGCATAAAATAAAAACCGGAGCCTCATTTATGTATGATAATTTTAATGAACGCTACATGGATTCAGCTTTTACCCGTACCGAAATAATTCCCGGAGCATTTGCAGAATACAACTATGACCGCCTGAACAAGTTTTCATTGTTGGCAGGTGTCCGCACCGATTACCACAACTTGTTTGGCGTACTGGTAAATCCAAGGTTGCATATGAAATACAATTTCAGCAAAACAACTGTTTTTCGCTTAAACGCAGGAAGAGGAATGCGTGTGGCCAATATTATGATTGAGCATCCTGCTGTGATGGCCAGTATGCGCACAGTAGTGGTGCAGGAACGTTTTACACCCGAAATTGCCTGGAACTACGGAGCATCATTCACACACAAATTCAAAATATGGCGCAAAAATGCTACATGGGTTACTGATTATTTCTACACCCATTTCGAAAACCAGGTAGTTGCCGATATGGACCAAAGTGCCAACACTATTTATTTTTATAACCTAAAAGGCAGGTCGTATTCACAAACATTTCAAACTGAGTTTGTATACGAACCCATCAAAAGGTTTGAAGCACGATTGGCCTGGAAATGGCAGGACGTGAAAACCACTTACAATGGCAACTTACTCGATAGGCCGCTGGTGTCGCGCAATCGCATTTTGGTAAACCTTGCCTATGCCACCCGTTTCGACAAGTGGAAATTTGACCTTACCGGAAAATGGTTCGACCATAGCCGCGTGCCTACCACATTTGTAGATGGCGTGGAAGTAATGCACGGATTTCAGTCGCCTCAATACAGTGTGTATAATGCACAAGCTACCCGTAAATTCAAGAAATTTGAGGTGTATGCAGGTTGCGAAAATATTTTCAACTTTGTGCAGCAAAACCAGATTGTGGATGCAGCCAATCCATTTGGCCCTAATTTTGATGCCTCCCTCATCTGGGGGCCGGTGATGGGACGTGTGTTCTATGTCGGTTTTAGGATGGGAGTCAAATAAAAATGCCTGAATGCCTGAATGCCTGAATGAAACAATGAATAATTGTAATAATGAAAAAATAACTAATTCGAAATAACAAACGCGCAACAACCAAATAGCAAACGCGCAACAACCAAATAGCAAACGCGCAATAAATAACGCGCAACAACAAAATAACAAACTCGTAATAAATAATAACATGAAGAAGTACATCATCATCGCCACTTTGCTGATCGGGGTATCGGCACAGGCACAAATCAACAGTGAAAGCGCTTCACAAAACGAAGCCAAGCCATTTGTTCAGGATTCGGTAGTGAATGCCGATGGAACCGTAACCATTAAAATTCTTACTTCATCAGAATGTGAAATGTGCAAAGATGCATTGGAAAAAGCTATGGCTTACGAAAAAGGGGTGGTATCATCTGAATTGAATGTAGATACCAAAATCTTCACGGTAACCTACAAGCCCGAGAAAACCAATTCCATCAAAATTAAACGTGCGGTAAATCTTACAGGTTACGATGCCGATAATATGCCTGCAGACCCTAAGGCGTATCAAAACATCCCTGCTTGCTGCAAAAAAGGGGCACATAATTAGTTGTTGCTTTTAAATACTTTCGCACCATGATTACCCTTTCCAACTATATCAACGGAGCATTATGTGCACCGGCATCGGGCAAATACCTTGATAACTACAACCCGGCAACGGGCGAAGTATATTCGCTTTGCCCCGACAGTGACGAGAATGACATCGCTATGGCATACGAGTCGGCTCAGGCCGCCTTTGCTGGATGGAGTAGCACGCCTGTCGAAAAGCGTTCGCGCATCATGCAGCGCATTGCCGAAATTATTGAACGTGATATCGACAAATTTGCCGAAGCAGAAACAACTGACCAAGGCAAACCGCTTTGGTTGTCGAAAAACGGAGAAATTCCACGAGCCATCAGCAATATGCGATTTTTTGCTACCGCCATTGAGCATTTTGCCAGCGAAGCACATCCTATGGGCGACCATGCCATCAACTATACCCTGCGCACACCGATTGGTGTAGTTGGCTGTATTAGTCCGTGGAATTTGCCCTTGTATTTGTTTACTTGGAAAATAGCACCCGCATTGGCTGCAGGTAATTGTGTGGTGGCAAAACCATCAGAAATTACTCCTTACACTGCATATCTTTTTTCGCAAGTTTGCATTGAGGCAGGCTTACCTAAAGGTGTGCTCAATATTGTGCATGGTCTTGGGCCTAAAGTGGGTTCAGCCATGACTACGCATCCCGGAATCAAAGCCATTTCATTTACCGGAGGTACCAAAACCGGAGCTGAAATAGCACGTGTAGCTGCTCCCATGTTCAAAAAACTGTCGCTTGAACTGGGCGGAAAAAATCCCAATATCATATTTGCCGATTGCGATTTTGACAAGATGTTGGATGAAACCGTACGCTCTTCGTTCCTCAATCAGGGTGAGATATGCCTGTGCGGTTCACGCATTTTTGTAGAGCGCCCTTTGTATGAAAAGTTTAAAACAGCTTTTGTAGAGAAAGTGAAAAAAGAGTTGGTTGTGGGCGACCCAATGAATCCAAAAACAAAAACAGGAGCCATAGTGTCTAAACTACATTTCGAAAAAGTATTGAGTTATATCGAACTTGCAAAGCAGGAGGGAGGCACTATATTGTGCGGAGGAGATGCGGTGAAACTGGAAGGAAAACATGCAGGTGGCTGGTATATTGCCCCAACCATAATTGAAGGCTTGGCTTTCGATTGCCGCACACAAATGGAAGAGATATTTGGGCCAGTGGTTACCATCACGCCATTTGATACCGAAGAAGAAGCATTGATGATGGCCAATGCTACTGAATACGGTTTGGCTTCGGTATTGTGGACAGAAAACCTAACGCGTGCTCACCGCATGGCCGGATTGATTCGTGCAGGAATTGTATGGATAAATTGTTGGCTTTTGCGTGATTTACGCACACCATTTGGTGGTGTGAAAAGCAGTGGAGTTGGCCGCGAAGGTGGACTAGAAGCGTTGCGATTTTTTACTGAACCCAAGAATGTATGTATTAAATTATAAGAAACGACTCACCGTATTTTTGCTGTTGGTTTCAAATATCATTTTTACTTTTTATTTAATGTGATTAGGGTAAATGAACAATTAATTTCTTCTTTTGACTTATTAAATTGATTTGTTCAATAGTTTTAAGCGTTTAAAAAACATAGTTTAAATCGAACAAATTTTATACAGTTAAAGTTAACGATTGGCTCGTCAACAAAAAGTAGTTGGTTTATAAATATTAACCTATTGATTATGTATATCATAACTTCATAATGTCAACAAAAAAACAGAAACATTTGTATAATAGCTATTCGATACTATTTTTGCACCCTCGTTAACCAAAATAGTTAACACGATTCTGTAGCTCAGCTGGTAGAGCATTACACTTTTAATGTAGGGGTCCTGGGTTCGAATCCCAGCGGGATCACAAAACAAAGCCTTCCATTCGGAAGGTTTTTTTGTGC
>CAYSBE010000049.1:0-18233 GCA_964429245.1 uncultured Bifidobacteriaceae bacterium
TTGCGTAAGATGAGTGCCAGTTTATTAAGGATTTTCAACTCTTCTGTATAATCACCTTCACCGGATTCAAGGCGCTCTTGCGCTTCTTCGTAGGAAAATCTTCTGTCGGAGTAAATAACTGTTTTGCCTATCCACGTATCCAACACTTCCGCATGTTCATTTACCGTAAACACAGTTGAGAAGGTAAGTTTTTCCTCATTGGGGCGAAGAGAACACACTCCGTTTGATAGTTTTTCAGGAAGCATGGGTATCGTTCTATCAACCAAATATACAGAGGTTGCTCGTGTCAATGCTTCTTGGTCAAGTATGGTACCTTGCGGAACATAGTGGCTGACATCTGCAATGTGCACACCAATTTCCCATACGCCTTCACTAATTTGTTTTATAGAAAGTGCATCATCAAAATCTTTGGCGTCTTCAGGATCGATTGTGAAGGTGAGTATTTTGCGAAAGTCTTTCCGTTTTTTAATTTCTTCATTCGAAATGGTTAAAGGGATTTTATCTGCTTCTTTTTCAACTTCATCAGGAAATTTTACCGTAAAGCCAAACTCATTTATGATGGCATGCATTTCCGTTTGGTGGTCTCCGGGCATTCCCAATACTTCTACAATTTCGCCAAATGGATTTTTTTGAGCAGGGTCCCATTCCGTAATTGATGCCACTACTTTTTGCCCATTACGTGCTTTGTTGATTTTATCAATAGGCACAAATATGTCAACATACATTCGTTTGTCATCAGGTACAACAAACGCATAGTTATGGGCCAACTGTACTACGCCAACATATTTGGTACGTGCTCGTTTTACCACTTCCACAACTTCTCCCGAGTCTTTTCCACTCACTTTATGAGCAAATAAATGAACACGAACCTTATCTCCATGTAGGGCTGTATTTAGGTTTTCTGACTCAATAAATACATCTTTTATATTGGAGTCATCGGGCATAAAATAGCCAATGCCACGCTGAGTCAGTTGCATGGTTCCTTCTAAAAACTGGGATACATGTAAGGAAATGTATTTTCCTGGCATTACTTCTTCTACTGCACCTTCTTTTTCCAATATTTTCAAGTTGCGGATGATGGAATCTTTACCCTCAGAGGAGTCCAGTTCAAGTTTTGCTGCAAGTTGTTTGTAATTGAAAGCTTTACTCTTGTTTTCAGAGAATATTTTTTCAAGTTCTCTCTTAATATTTTTAAGTTTTGAGGGCGTTCTCTTCATGAAGGAATCGTTTTAATATGATAAAAGTAAGCTGTTTGATTAGAATTACAGCAATCTGTTTATGTACAATTTATACACTAAACAGATTTTTAAAAGCAGCAGGTACTTCGGTTGTCTTGCGAGACGTATAATCAAAACACACCATGCCTGTTTTGGCTTCACATACCAATGCACCTGATTCGGACTTGGTAAAACGATAATACAAATCAAAACTTCTTGCACTAAAATCGGATGCAGTAACTTCTATGTTCAGTCTTTCTCCATAAAAACATTCGTTCTTAAAAACTATAGCTGTATCGCCCATAATTACCGAAGTGCCGGCCAAATTCATTTCGCTAAATCCATAATGCGCAAAAAAACGCATACGTGCCTCGTGCATATATTTTAGGTAGGCATCATTGCTCAGTTGATTACCGTAGTTGATGTCGTCAATGCGAACCAAAATTTCGGTTTGAAATATAAATGTTTCAGGGAGTTGAAGTTTGATACGGGGCATTTTTTAATATAAGTTAATCTGTAGATCCGCAAATATAAAAGTATGAAAATAAGGTAGCGTTGCCAAATAAGAGTTTTGTGGTATGAATCAATTAAAATGTTTGAGACAATTTACAGATGTGCAGGCTTATAAATAAAAATTTAGGTTACAAATAGAACACGATTGTATATATATATTTTCCAATGGTTAAGGTATATAGAATTAATTCATCTAAATAGTTCAACCATAAAAATTTGACATAAATTGGGCATAGCAAATTTGGTTTTGTCTATATGTATCACCTACATTGCGTAGATGATTTTAAATGTTATTTAGATAACTTCGTTATTTAAGCAATTTCAAATACAAAAAATTATTTTCAATTATCTCTATGTATTGATTTGAATAACCCTTGCAAAAAACTTTAATCGCTATTAGAAAAATGAAAAATTTACTCAACTTAAGAAATGTACTATTTGTATTTATGGCTTTACAATTCTCAGTAATTGTAAAAGCTCAAACTTATACTTTTACAAATGCAGGGGCAACTGGAATAGACGGACCAACTCAGACGCAAATAAATACTGCATACAGTACCACGAGTTTAGCAGGACAAGTAACTTCAGTTAACGGGATCCAAAATTGGATAGTACCTGTTGGGGGCAATTATAAAATTGAAGTTTATGGAGCTGAAGGATTTGGAACTTTTGCCGGTAAAGGAGCCTACATGAGCGGTACATTTAGTTTGTCTGCAAATGATTCACTAAAAATATTGGTAGGCCAACAAGGTGGATGCTGTGTAGGAAGCGGAACAAATCAATTTGGTGGCGGTGGTGGAAGTTTTGTTGTTCGCGCTAATAATATTCCACTAATTATAGCCGGAGGCGGAGGTGGTGCGATTTATAACACCGCTATATTACCATCATCAAATGGTTCAACAGGTGTAAATGGACAAACAGCAGTTGGTACAACAAGTGGCACTGGAGGAACAAGTGGAAATGGTGGCCTTGAAGGAGGCGGAGGTGGAGGAGGCGGAGGTTTTTTTACCGATGGCACTACTCAGCCATGGGGTGGTAAAAGTTTTTTAAATGGTGGACAAGGAGGTTTAACTACGGGAAGTGGTGGTCGTGGAGGATTTGGTGGTGGCGCAGGTTGTAATAGTTTTAATAATGGACGCGGAGGTGGAGGAGGCGGTTACAGCGGAGGAGGCGGTGCAGGTAGTTCAACTAGTGCTCAGCAAGTTGGTGGTGGTGGTGGTTCTTATAATATAGGCTCTAGCCAAGTTAATTTAGCCGGAGTTAGATCAGGTCATGGTATGGTGGTAATTACGTTGTTAAGACCTCCTGTTCCTAATGATGCTGGCGTTTCAAATATAACGCCTTTAGGTAATTTTTGTACCGGAGTACAAACTATACGGGCTACTATTCGAAATTTTGGATCAAATGCAATAGACTCGGTGAATGTTTCTTGGAGTGTTAACAATGTTTTTCAAGCAACAATAACTCACAATACCACACTCGATACTTCTAATGGGTTAGGTGTAAATACAGCACTCATTAATTTGGGTACTTTTAATTTTACGCAATCTATACCTTATACCATTAAAGTTTGGACGTCAATGCCAAATGGAGTTGCAGATACAGTTAACTTTAATGATACTATGTCAATTACTGTTCGGCCTTCTTTAACTGGAACCTATACTATTAATACATCGCAAGTTACAGGTGGTACTAACTTTCAAAGTTTAACAGATGCAATAAATGCGTTAACTAATTTTGGAGTATGTGGACCTGTTATATTAGAAGTTGATTCAAATTTGTTTGGCTCGATTACAATTCCTGCAATTACAGGAATGGATAGTATTAATACATTAACGATTAATGGCAATGGACATACCATCACCGGTACCACTGGGCCTGTTATCACATTTTCACAAGCAAGATTCGTCACACTTGATAGCTTAAATGTTACGCTAAATGCTACAACGGGATTTGGGATTCATTTGGGCAACCAATCAAGAAATATAACAATTCGCAATTCGATAATTGATGTAGGCACAACATCTACCGCAACAAGCAACGGTGGAATTGTAGCTTCAGGCTCGCAAACAGTAATTACAACTACGGGTGCAAACGCAAACAATGTTACGATAGAAAACAATACCATTATTGGAGGATATTATGGGGTTTCGCTTGTCGGTACCGGAACATACCTTGGTAGCAGCGGTCATACCGTTAGGAATAATACTTTCTTAGATAATTACTTTGGTGGTGTGTATTTGAGCAGCACTGATACAGTGTTAGTAGAAAACAATAACATTTCACGCGCAACACGAACTACGATATCTACCTATTATGGTATTTATGGTACTACCACGCGAAACACTAGAGTAATTGGAAACCGAATACACAGCACAGGTGTTGGATCATATACTTGTTATCCAATTTGGTTTGCTACTTCAATAAATAGTGTAGGGTTAGAAACCCAGATAATCAATAATTCAATCTGGAATATTCCTTCGACTAGCACTGTATACGGATTATATTTCTCTGGTTCTACAACCGGATTTAAGATTAATCACAATACAGTAACCCTTAATACAACGGGAGGTACCGGAGCTGTGCGTGCAGCATTTTTTGCAGTGGCACCAAATAATGTCGATTTCAGAAACAATATCATGCGGGTATATGGTAGTGGAACTGGTATTAAGTATTCTGTGTATGTAACAACTACTTCAACCACATTTTTATCATATAATAATGTATTAAATATGGCTGCAACTGCGGGTACAACCAATTCTGTTGGTTTTTGGACTGCTGATCGCCCCACACTTGCAGATTGGACGACTGCATCAACCCGTGATACCAATTCGTTTAATGTAAATCCGGCTTTCTTTGATGAGCCAAACGGATTGTTGTTGCCATTAAACTCAGTAATTGACAATAAAGGCACACCTGTAGGTGTTTTATCCGATTTCATCGGAGCCTCACGTTCTACTACAACACCAGATATTGGAGCCTATGAATTTGTAGGTGTTAATGCTGATTTAACAATTTTTAATCCTCAACTGCTTTTTGCAAGTGGATGTAATAACACCAACGATACACTTCGTGTTACACTAAGGAATTCAATAGGGCCTGCAGTAGATTTTTCAATTAATCCTGTTTCAATAAATTGGAAACTTACCGGGCCAATAAATGATTCCGGGATATTCAATATTACTTCCGGTGTTCTTAATTCTGGCAACGAATTAGTTGTTACATTATCCGATACAATTGATAGAAGCATAGTAGGTACTTATCAATTAAAGGCATTCTTATCTACATCTGTAGTAAATAACCTTTCGATTAATGATACGGTAACAACTAGTTCAAGACCTTCTTATAGTGGTGTGATTAATATCGGTTCACCATCATTCCCAACTATTCAGTCTGCCATTGATTCTCTTACTTTCAGTGGTGTATGTGGTCCTGTTATTATCAATTTGCCTGCTAATTCGGGTCCATATTCAGGGAATGTTAATATTGGAAGTATTCCAGGAGCAAGTGCCGTTAAAAATATTCAAATAAATGGAAACGGGAATTTGCTTCAAAGTACAATTTCTCCTGTTATAAGATTTAATGGTGCAAGTTTTGTAACTATTGATAGTTTACGATTAAACTTAAATGCAACTACCGGATTTGGCATTCATTTAGGTAGCAAATCATCTGATATAAGAATTATGAAATGCAATATAGATGTAGGAACTACTTCTACAGCTACCACTAATGCAGGAATTGTGGTATCTGGTTCTCCAACTGTTGCAACTACTGCAGGTAATAACGCCCAAAGAATTACAATAGAAAATAATACGATTAATGGTGGTTATTATTCCATTGTGATGAGCGGAACGGCTACTTATCTGAATAATAGTGGACATATCATACGTAACAATAGATTGCTAAATCAATTTTATTATGGGATTTTCATAACCAATACGGATACATTGCTAATTGAAAACAATGAGATTATTCGAAATGCGGGTAGAGCAGATGTGACCAGTATTTACTATGGAATTTATGTTGTGAATGGAAGAAATGTAAATATCACAAGCAATAAGGTTCATACTTCAGGAGCGGCTTCTATTTCATCTACTTATGGAATAGGGATGAGTACGTCTCAGAACTTGATTGGAGCTCGTTCAAGAATTATCAATAATGCGGTTTATAATTTGCAAACAACGGGTGCAGGTTTAGTTTACGGCATTCACCTGCTAGGGACGCTTGATGGTATTGATATCTTCCATAACACAATTGAGGTAGCAAGTAATACAAGTACAGGTGCCCGTAGAGGGATTAACTTTGCAACAGCTCCTAATAATATCAATATGCGTAATAATATTGTTTCCCTTGGCGGAAATGGTATAGGGGCAAAATATTGCGTTTATGTCACGACAATAAGTACAACTTTTACTTCAAATAACAATGTTTTGTATATGGGCGCAACTGCTGGCACTGTCAATAATATAGGTTTTTGGACAGCAGATAGGCTTACTTTAACGAACTGGACTTCTGCATCATCTCAAGATTCCTTATCTGTTAATGTAAATCCTGTTTTTGCCAATCTAGCAAATGGCGATATCACCCCATTGTCAATCAATGCAGATAATATAGGCGCATTGGTTGGTGTATCAAATGATTTAAATGGTGTATTGCGGTCAACAACAACTCCGGATCCGGGTGCACTTGAGTTTACAGGTATACCGGGTGATTTATCAATGATGTCAGCAAGTTTAAAGCGTGTAAGCCAATGTTACGGAGCCAATGATACTGTATTGGTTACGGTAAGAAATGTAATAGGTGGTACAGTTGACTTTTCTATAGATCCTTTAACTCTAGTATATGAAGTATCTGGGCCCATAAATACCATAGACAGTTTAATTATTAATTCAGGTACGCTGGATGTAAATACGAATATGAATTTGTTTAATAACAATATTAATATGTCCATTCCTGGTATTTACACCCTTCGTGCATATATAAGACCTAATGCAGTTAATAATTCGTTGATGAATGATTCAACCAATGGTGGACCCGTAGAAGTTAGATCATTATTAAGTGTAACACCTAAAACAGGCACTGCAACCACGCCAATTGATACATTTATACTTGAAGCCAGGTCACCACTTTTTGCTTCAGGTGGAGTTAAGATTACAGAGGTTTGTCACTATAAGTTAAATAACACGACACCTCCGGGTGCGCCAACTGCAGGATGGCCGAGTTACTTATTAGCCGATGACTATGTTGAACTAACAGGAGTACCTAATAGTGATTTAGCAGGATTTATATTAGAAGAATGGAACGGTACAGCGTTGCAACACACAGCTACTTTCCCAACAGGAACACTATTTAGCCCGAATGGGACTATGGTAGTTGCTACAGGACAATTGGCATCAAGTGTGCCTGTTGCTTCTAGTTTCTATTACCATTCCGGTAATACCATTACACACGGTTCTACTGATAACAGAGGATACTTAATTAAAAACCCTTCAGGGGTAATTATTGATGCAGTTGTTTATGGTAATTATACATTCCCAACTTTGTCCGGTGTAACAAGTTCTGATTGGTCAGGAACTACTACAAGTACTTCCAGTGCAGGAAATCGCTTAACAGGTGTTGATAATAACACATCATCTAATTGGGCGAATTCAACTACTATCCCTCAAGATCCTAATGTATTGAATGCTGGAGTGCCCGTTCCTACACCTGCATCTATGGCAGGATTCAATTGGTATTACCTAAGTAGCCCCATTGATACCAATGCCAAAATTAAGGTTGGTCCATACGTTACTCCTGGTATTTATCGTTATGTAGCCGAATATGTAAATAGCTGTGGTACGTTCTATGATACCGTAACAATAACTGCAACGAGTACTGTACCTGTAACGCTTACTTCATTTGAAGCGCTTAAAAATAATAATGATGTAATGCTGAACTGGATTACGGCTTCCGAAATCAATAATGATTATTTTGAAGTGCAACGTTCGATTGAAGGGGTGAATTTTGAAACTATCGGTAAAGTTAAGGGCAATGCTACTACTTCATCTTTATCATCCTATGCCTTTAATGATAAAAACGTAATGGCCGATTTTAGCAATGTTTCCACATTCTTCTATCGCCTCAAGCAGGTTGATTTTGATGGAACCACCGATTACAGCAAAACAATAAGGGTAAGTAATAATACACTTACAGCCAATAATATTGAAGTATATCCAAACCCGAATAACGGATCCTTCAATATCTTGGTGCCGGCCAATGAGCAGTCAACTGTTCAACTAACAGTTGTTGACAGAACGGGCAGAGTAGTTGAGCAAAAAATACTGACTCTGCAACAAGGCAATAATTTGCTCGACCTTAATCTTTCATTATCAAAAGGAATCTATATGATACTCGTACAACAGGATGGATTAAGTGTAAGTAAAAAGTTTGTTGTAGAATAATTTTCTTTTTTCAAGTTTTTAAAAAGCCGTTATGCACATATTGCATATCGGCTTTTTTTATTTGAAATACATATATTGCTTCCTTATTTATCATGCTGCTGGAAATCATATTTTGGACGGGTTTTATATTGATGGCACATTCGTATGTGCTGTATCCCATGCTGCTGCAATTGTTGGTGAATGACGATCAGAAGCATTTAATTGATGAAGTGAATACAAATGAAATGCCACCAGTAATTGTTTTGATGGCGGTGTATAATGCCAAAGAAGTAATAGAACAGAAAGTACGCTCGTTTTACAACAGCAATTACCCAAGAGAAAAACTACACATGTTTGTGGGCCCCGATTGCTGCACTGACGGAACGGATGAATTGCTAATGAAGCTATCTGCTGAATTTCCGTCACTGAGGGTGATTACTTTTCAGCAGCGCAGTGGTAAAATCCGCATCATCAATGTGCTGTTTGCCGAAGCACAAAAGCATCCAAACTTCAATGAAAGTATTCTCATTTCAACAGATGTAACAGCTATGTTTCATCCAGATTGTATGGCCGAGCTTGTCAGTTCATTTGATGAAGAAAAAACCGGAATTGTTGGTTCCAATATTATTAAAGGAGATGTAAACAAAGAAGGTATATCCGGGCAGGAAAAGGCCTATTATGAACGCGAATTGAAAATGAAAGATACAGAAGGTCAGTTGTGGGGCAGTGCAATGGGGGTATTCGGAGCATGTTTTGCCATAAGACCTCAGGCATTTACACCCGTGCCTAATAATTTTCTGGCTGATGATTTTTTCATTACTATGGCAGCATTCGAAAAAGGCTACAACGCCCTGATGAATATGCAGGCAAAAGTGTATATGAATTTGCCCAATAGTCCACTAGTTGAGTATAACCGTAAAGTTCGCATATCAACAGGCAATTTTCAAAACATGCAGCGTTTTGCTTCCTTTCTTTGGCCATTTAATGCGCGTGCATTTGCTTACTGGTCGCATAAGGTTATCAGGTGGCTGGGTCCATTTTTTATGATAGGATGTTTGTTGAGCGCTCTGACGCTTGCCACTCAAAGTGCTTTGTATTATAACCTGCTTATGTTGCAGCTTTTGGCATATTTTATTCCCTTGTTGCACGATATACTAAGTCGGATGGGTATTCAGATTCGCATCTTTAAATTTATATCCCATTTTTTTCACATGAATCTGGGCATACTTGTTGGTTTTTTCAAATTTTTATCTGGTGTAAAAAGCAGCGTTTGGGAGCCTACGCGCAGGCATTAGTTTGAAACTATTGGTAAGACAATTACTTGAACTCTGCAATTTCAGTCAAAAAATGTAAGTTAGCCGAAATTATTGTATTGCATGAAAAAGCATTTTTTAGTATTTGTACTTTTTTATACCACAGCACTGCTTGCGCAAGAGCCCATAACGCTGGAAGATATTTGGATTCATGGTAAGTTCTCGGCCAAAGGTGTTACCGGTTTCAGGTCGATGAATGACGGAAAATACTACACCGCTCAAGATGAAAACGAAAATATTATTCAATATAGTTTTGCTACTGGTAAGCCTACTGACACATTAGTGAAAGCACAGGAAATAGGAGTGAGAGGTTTCGGTTATGATTTCAGTAACGATGAGCAAAAAGTATTGTTGCAGTTTAATTACAAACAGATTTACCGTCACTCATTTTCTGCTGATATCCTTATTTATGACCGTAAAACGAATAGTATTACAAAGCCTGAAAGGCAAGGCGTCATGTTAGCCGAATTCTCGCCTGATGGCAACAAAATAGCCTATGTATCAAAAAACAACTTATATATATACGACTTGCTGCAAAAACGTGAAATACAGGTAACGGATGATGGCCTTGAAGATAATATCATAAACGGATCAACAGACTGGGTGTATGAAGAGGAATTTGCCCTGAGCAAAGGTTTTTACTGGAGCAGTGATGGTAAAAAACTTGCTTATTATCGTTTTGACGAAAGCAAGGTTAAAGAATTTAATATGCCCATTTATGGCAATCTGTATCCCGAAGATTATCGTTTTAAATATCCCAAAGCTGGTGAAGACAACTCTGTAATTGAAATCTATACATATGATATCTTATCGGGCAAAAAGGTAAAAGCAGATATAGGTACAGAAACGGATATCTACATTCCGCGTATTCACTGGACCAACAGCAGCAATATCCTGATGATTCAGCGCATGAATAGGCTGCAAAATAAATTGGAAATTTTGCTTTCATCTGCTACTGATGGGAGTAGCAACATAATTTACACCGAAGAAAATAAAGCCTATATAGATGTGCCTGAAATTACATTTTTGGCAGATAACAAATCATTTATTATCAACAGCGAAAAGAGCGGATACAATCACCTGTATCATTACGATTTGAAAGGCAAACTTATCCGTCAAATCACCAATGGCAATTGGGATATTGATAACTTTTACGGATTGAATGCAGCACGTAAGATGATTTATGTTTCTACAACCGAAGAAAATACAACCGAACGGTATGTATATGAAATCTCGCTTGACGGAAAAAAGAAATTAAAACTTACCACTCGTAAAGGATGGAACAGTGTAACATTCAACTCTGACTTCACGTATTTTCTTCACAATTGGTCAGATATCAATACACCACCTGTCTATTCACTATGCGATGCTAAAGGAAAAGAAGTACGCGTATTGGAAGAGAATAAGGTTTTAAATAATCGTTTAAAAGAAGCAAAACTTTCTGCAGGAATCATTCAACCAATGACAAATGCATATAATGAATCATTAAATGCATTTATGATTAAACCGGCCAATTTTGACGAGTCGAAAAAATATCCTGTATTGATGTATGTTTACGGTGGGCCGGGTCATCAACTTGCTGTTAATAGGTGGATGGGAGCCAATTATTTTTGGTTTCAGTTACTTGCTCAAAAAGGATATATCATTGTGTGTGCAGATGGAAGAGGTACGGGCTTTAAAGGTGAAGCATTTAAAAAAATTACCTATTTACAATTGGGTAAATACGAAATTGAAGACCAGATTTATTTGGCTAAACAGCTTGGCCAATTATCCTATGTTGATGCTGAACGAATCGGAATGTTTGGGTGGAGTTTTGGTGGGTATATGTCGAGTCTTGCTATTACCAAAGGATCCGATGTGTTTAAAGCAGCAATAGCTGTGGCACCGGTTACCAATTGGCGCTATTATGATAATATTTATACCGAACGTTTCATGCGTACTCCTCAGGAAAATGGTAAAAACTATGATGAAAATTCACCTATAAATTTTGTAGACAAAATTAAAGGTAACTACCTCATCATACATGGTACGGCTGATGACAATGTACATTTTCAAAATGTTGTAGAAATGGTAAATGCCATGATTAATAAAGGGGTAAAATTTGACAGTGAATTTTATCCAAACAAAAACCATGGAATAGGAGGAGGAAAAACAAGGCTTCACTTATATGAACGCATGACCCGTTTTATTTTAGAGAAACTTTAGTTTAATCGTTGTGGTATGGTTCACCTTTGATAATGGTGAACGCCCTATAAAGTTGTTCTGCAAAAATCAACCGAATAAGTTGGTGTGAAAACGTCATAGCAGATAGCGATATTTTGTGATTGGCTCTGCTGTATAGCTCTTCGCTAAAGCCATAAGCGCCCCCAATGATAAATACAATATGCTGCTGGTGTAGGAAAAGCTTTTCCAAATAGGAAGCAAATTTTCTTGAGGACAACGACTCACCTTTTTCATCTAATAAAATTATGTAATCAGATGGGTGTATTTTTTTCAACAATAATTCTGATTCGTATTTTTTGGTGAGTTTCTCATCATTGGTTTTTAATTTCGATGGGACTTCAATTACAATAGATTCAAGTTTTGTATAGTGTTTGAGTCTTTTTACAAACACATCAAACCCGTCATCAACAAAGTTGAAATGTGTTTTACCAATTTGTATGAGTGAAATTTTCATGAAAAAATAACGGGACTAAGTATATTAGTCCCGTTTATAAATGATTATTCCGGCTTTTCAGGAGTTGGGTCTTTTTTCTTTCGCGTATCTTTCTTCTTACTGATGCTAATCTTTAATTCCGGCTCACCTTCTATGTAATCAACTTCAAGTATTGAACCTTCCGCTTGTTCTGTTTTTAGCAGTTCTTCAGCCATAGGATCTTCAACAAATTTTTGGATGGTACGTTGAAGTGGTCTTGCTCCCAAATCAGGATTAAAACCTTTTTCGGAAAGAAATACTTTGGCTGATTGGCTAATTTTAAACCCAAAGCCCAATTCTTCGATACGTTTTACCAATTTCTCCATATTCAAATCCAATATCTTGGTGATGGCATCTCTGTCCAATGAGTTGAATACGATTACATCATCAATTCTATTCAAAAATTCTGGAGAGAAAAATCGCTTCAATGCATTTTCAATTACAATTTTTGCATGGCTATCAGATTGACTTTGATTGGTTGGCGTACTAAACCCAACACCTTGTCCGAAGTCCTTCAATTGGCGTGAACCAATATTTGAAGTCATGATGATAATTGTATTTCTAAAATCAATTTTACGACCCAAGCTATCTGTGATAAATCCTTCATCAAGCACTTGCAATAAAATATTAAATACATCCGGGTGGGCTTTCTCGATTTCATCAAGCAATAAAACTGCATAAGGTTTTCTACGAATCTTCTCTGTTAGCTGACCACCTTCTTCATATCCAACATAGCCTGGAGGCGCTCCTACCAATCTTGATACAGCAAATTTTTCCATGTATTCGCTCATGTCAATTCGGATGAGTGCATCTTCCGTATCAAATAAATATTTTGCCAGCACTTTGGCCATTTCTGTTTTACCTACGCCTGTCGGTCCCAAGAAAATGAATGAGCCAATTGGTTTATTTGGGTTTTTCAGTCCCGCACGTGTACGTTGAATGGCATTGGCCAGTTTTTTAACAGCTTCATCTTGGCCAATTACTTTGCCTTGCAGCTCAGTACCCATGTTTAATAAACGCTGACCTTCGCTTTGTGCAATGCGTTTTACAGGTATGCCTGTCATCATGGCAATGACTTCTGCGATATCCTCATCTGTAACTTTAAATCGTTGGGATTTGGTTTCAGTTTCCCATTTTTCTTTTTCTATTTCCAATTGCTCTAATAAATGTTTTTCTTTATCACGCAATTTTGCAGCCTCTTCATATTTCTGGCTTTTTACCACTTTGTTTTTCTCTACCTTAATGTCTTCAATTGCTTTTTCAAGCTCAAGAATGTTTTCAGGTACGTGAATATTTCCAATGTGTACACGGGCTCCGGCTTCGTCAAGTACATCAATGGCTTTATCTGGTAAATGGCGATCGGTGATATAACGATTACTCATCTTTACGCAAGCCTCAATAGCGGCATCCTCATATGTAACAGAATGGTGATCTTCGTATTTGTTTTTGATATTGTGCAAAATCTGGATGGTTTCATCCGGAGTTGTTGGATTTATCATTACCGGCTGGAACCTGCGCTCCAATGCACCGTCTTTTTCTATATACTGTCTGTACTCGTCAAGTGTGGTGGCACCTATACATTGAATTTCGCCACGTGCAAGTGCGGGTTTAAACATATTGCTGGCATCCAATGAGCCGCTTGCACCTCCTGCACCCACAATGGTATGTATTTCGTCAATAAACAGAATCACATCAGGAGATTTCTCCAATTCATTCATTACGGCTTTCATCCGCTCTTCAAATTGTCCGCGGTATTTGGTACCTGCAACCAGTGAAGCCAAATCAAGCATGATTACCCGCTTATTAAACAATACACGTGATACTTTACGTTGAATAATACGTAGAGCCAATCCTTCGGCAATAGCAGTTTTTCCTACTCCCGGTTCTCCTATAAGCACGGGATTGTTTTTCTTTCTGCGTGACAGTACTTGTGACACGCGTTCAATTTCTTTTTCGCGTCCAACAATTGGGTCGAGTTTTCCTTCTTCTGCAGATTTTGTAAGGTCACGCCCAAAATTATCTAGAACAGGTGTTTTTGATTTAGGGTCAGATTTACGTGCAGGTTCCTGTGGTTTATTTCGCTCTTCGCGGTAATATTCTTCCTCCGAATCAGAGGGCATTTCGTTTTTAAAGCCACCTTGTTCATGAATATTATTCTCAACTGCTGATTTAAAAATATCATAAACAATACTGTATTGTGACAGTATCTGTGAAGCCAAATTGTCTTCATCACGCAATATTGACAGCAATAAATGTTCTGTTCCGATAATATCTGTTTTAAAAATTTTGGCTTCTAAATAAGTAATCTTCAACACTTTTTCAGCTTGTTTGGTCAATGGAATATTTACCAAATTGGAATTGTTAGTTGCTGTGCCGCGTATTGAATCTTCAATGGTTTTTTTGAGGCGAATGGTATCAACATCCAATGCCCTCAATGTTTTGATTGCTTTGCCTTCGCCTTCGCGAATTAGACCAAGCAGCAAATGTTCAGTACCTATGTAGTCATGTCCTAGACGAATTGCTTCTTCTCTGCTGTAACTAATGACGTCTTTAACTCTGGGTGAAAATTTAGCTTCCATGTATTATAGACAATTAAAAAGTGAATTTGGTTCTTTTGGTTATGTCAAATATAATTCCAATATGCTGTATTCCTAAAGTGTATTTATTGGAATTGCACACAAGTGTGAATAAAATGAGCCACAATGTACCCTTTAATCAATAAATCATTACATTATAAAGACAAATGCTGTAGGTTATGATGCCATTTCTTCAAACACCTGTCTAGCATGAGCAATTCCGGAAACATGCATGACTTGAAGTTGCAATCCTTTATTGGTTTGTTTCATTTTGCAACGGCTTGGGTTTCGCTGAACATAACTAAGAATCTTGCTAAAAAAAGGAGATTGATAATAGACTTCCTTTTTTTCATCAGGAAAATAAGCACCCATGGAGCTGTTTTTCAATATCAATTTTTCAAAACCCAATCTTTTCGCCTTCTCACGTAAACGAATAATGTCCATCAAATCCCATACTTGCTGTGGAACTGGGCCAAACCGATCGCGCAGTTTATCAGCAAATTGCTGTAGCTGCTCTTCGGTTTGTAGAGATGATAACTCGTTATACAAATTCAGTCTTTCGCCAATATTGCGTACATAAGCATCGGGTATTAGGGCTTCGTAGTCGGTTTCAATATTGCAGTCTTTCGATTCAATTTTGTGTACTTGTTCTTCTTTAAACAATTCGGTAAATTCTTCTTCCTTCAATTCCTGTACTGCTTCATCGAGAATTTTGTTATACATCTCAAATCCTATTTCGGCAATAAATCCGCTTTGCTCACCACCCAGCAGATTTCCCGCTCCGCGAATATCCAAATCTCGCATGGCCACGTTGAATCCGCTTCCTAAATCGCTAAATTCTTCAATGGCATTCAGCCTTCTGCGGGCGTCATTCGTCAAACCAATCATAGAGGGTACCATCAGGTAGCAAAAGGCTTTTTTGTTGCTGCGCCCCACACGTCCACGCATCTGGTGAATATCGCTCAAGCCGAACATGTGCGCATTATTGATGACAATGGTATTGGCATTGGGAATATCGAGCCCTGATTCAATAATGGTGGTAGCCACTAACACATCATACTCATTTTCGATAAATTTGATCATTACATCTTCCAGCTTATCACCCTCTAGTTGTCCGTGTGCCACACCCACTTTCACACCGGGGCAAATGGTCATGATGCGATCGGCCAGTTCGTAAATATCTTTTACGCGATGATGCACCACAAAAACCTGACCGCCCCGTTCAATTTCATTCATCACTACTTCCTTCATCAGTTCATCGGTGTAGGCATGCAGCTCAGTGGTTACCGGTTGCCTATTGGCCGGTGGTGTATTGATAATGGATAAATCACGTGCGCCCATCAGCGAGAAATGAAGTGTGCGTGGAATAGGTGTGGCAGTAAGTGTGAGTGTATCGACATTTATTTTAAATGCCTTGAGTTTTTCTTTGGCAGCCACGCCAAATTTTTGTTCTTCGTCAATAATCAATAGGCCAATGTCTTTGAACTTTAGCTCTTTACTTAGCAGCTTGTGTGTGCCGATGAGGATATCAATGTTGCCCTCTTTGGCTTTTTGTAAAATAGCCTTTTGCTCGGCTGTTGATTTGAATCGGTTGATGTAATCTATATTACACGGGAAATCTTTTAATCGTTCTTTAAATGTGCGGTAATGTTGGTTTGCAAGAATCGTAGTTGGCACCAATACGGCAACCTGTTTGCTGTCGCACACAGCCTTAAACGCAGCACGAATGGCCACTTCGGTTTTGCCAAAACCCACATCGCCACACACCAATCGGTCCATTGGGTGGGCAGTTTCCATATCGGCTTTCACATCGGCAGTCGCTTTGCTTTGGTCGGGCGTATCTTCATACATAAATGAAGCTTCCAACTCTACCTGCATGTAATTATCGGGCGAAAACTGAAAACCCGCTTGAGCCTTACGTTTGGCATACAGCTTTATCAAATCGCGGGCTATGTCCTTTACCTTTTTCTTTGTATTGTTTTTCAGTTTCTCCCACACATCACTGCCCAGCTTGTGCACACGTGGCTCGGTGCCGTCCTTGCCTACATATTTCGAAATTTTGTGCAGCGAGTTGATGCTCACATACAGCAAATCATTATCGCGATAAATCAGCCGCACAGCTTCCTGCTTGTGGCCGTTAATTTCTATTTTCTCCAAACCGGCAAACCGCCCGATTCCATGATCTATATGGGTAACAAAATCGCCCGGTTTCAGGTCGCGCAGTTCTTTCAGCGTTATGATGCGACTTTTGTTGTGCGCACTTTTGTTACGTCCGCGGTAGAAGCGATCAAATACCTGGTGCTCGGTGTAGCAGGCCAGTTTCAGGTCTTTGTCAATAAACCCCTGTGAAATAGCGTGGTAAATAGGCTGAAACTCAACTTCCTTATCCAGGTCTTCGAAAATGGTATACAGTCGCTCAATCTGTCGGGCGCTGTCACTGAAAATTAAATTGTTAAGCTGTAAGGTCTGATTGTTTTTGAGGTTTTCAATCAGCATTTTGAAGTTTTTATGAAATACGGGCTGCGGATTGGTATTAAATGCAATCACAGCATCGGAAGCAAAATGGGTATGCGCAGCCGATTCAACTACACGCAGGGCATTCAGGGTATGCTCTATTTCACCGGCATTTAAAAACAGCTGCTCAACCGGCTGCAATTTGTCTTCATCATGAACAGCTTCATGTTTGTTGTATATTTCAGCAGCTTTTTCAAGCCCTTTTTTTACCTGTTGCAAACCTAGGTCAATATTGTCGGTCCATACTACAGCACTATCGGGCAGGTAATTGAAAAATGGTTGACAACCATTCTTATCATCCTGCTTCTGCACATTGGGAATAATAAATAAGCGATCTACTTTTTTATTCGACAGTTGACTCAACGGATCGAAAGTTCGGATGCTTTCAATTTCATCACTATTCAGTTCCATACGATAGGGCTCATCGTTCGAAAACGAGAATACATCAATAATACCCCCGCGAATGGAGAACTGACCGGCTTCGTATACAAAATCACTGCGTTCAAAATGATGTTCGGTTAGGAAATCAATAAAAAACTCAAGGTCGAAGGTATTGCCTACTTTAAGTTCGTACGTATTTTTTACCAATTCGGTTTCGGTTATCACCCGCTCGGCAAGGGCTTCGAAGGTGGTTACAATTACATCACCTGTATCGGCTTTTTGTTTTAGGCGGTTAAGCACTTCGGCACGTTCAAGTACCTGATTATTTTCAAGTGCATTGATATGGTAAGGCCTTTTGTAGGAAGGAGGGAAAAAATGAACGTTTCGCCCATCAAGCAGGTTGTACATATCGCTGTAGAGGTATCGGGCATCTTCTAATTCGTTTAAAATGATGAGATGGGTGCGGGGCGATTGGGCTTGCAGCGCAGCGATGATAACTGAACGGGCCGAGCCCACCAATCCCTTCAGGTGAAGCTTGGCGGGGGAGGGGGTAAGCTTTCCTGCAAGGTCTTTAACACGTTCCGATTCGCTGTATATAGCGAGCA
>CAYSBE010000050.1:0-18149 GCA_964429245.1 uncultured Bifidobacteriaceae bacterium
AAACACAACGAACAATTGTAGTGGTAACACACAGGGCCTCAGCAGCTGCTATTGCAGATAAGATATATGTTATAGAAGATGGTGTGATTGTAGAAAATGGCAGTCCTAAAGAATTGCTGGCCCAAAGAGGTCGTTATTTTGATATGGTTCAAAATCAAAATGCAGAGCCTGTTATTCTTTCGTAACAATAAGTATATCAGAACTGACTATATTCGCAAGTGTCAAAGTATGTTCAATTCATAAAAATAATTTTGAAATATCTGCTACACCGTTTATTTTGCCCAGCGTAATAAAAACAACAACCAAACAAAAAAAATGGAGGATTACAACAAAAGTGACAGGCAGGAGATTTTCTCTAAAAAAATTAGAGCCGGAAAAAGAACTTACTTTTTTGATGTGAAGTCAACAAAAGGAAATGATTATTTCCTTACGATTACAGAAAGTAAAAAAAGGTTTGAAGACGGAAGTTTTGTAAAGCATAAAATCTTTTTGTACAAGGAAGACTTCAACAAATTCATGGAAGCATTAACGGAAACGGTTAACCATGTGAAAACAGACTTAATGCCGGAATATGATTTCGATTCGGCAGGAAGAAGTGAATATTCGAACAATGATGAAGATTCGAATAACAACAATTATTAAAACTACTTTTTAATCAATAAATTAAACAACAATCTAAAAACAAACAACAAATATGAAAAAGTTAAAAATCATGATGGCTATGCTAAGCATGGCAGCAGTAGTAGGTTTCTCTTCTTGCGGTGACGATGAAGATGAAACAATTGCAGACGCAAAAATTACTTTGACCGTAAGAAAAGTTGTTGGTAACACTTCAACCATTATTTCTTCAGGTGCAACTATCAACAGCGGAGATTCATTAAATGTCGAAATTAAATTTGAAGGAAACGATAAAAATAAATTGAAAAGCTATCAGACCACTGGATCTTGGGCGACAACTACACTTAAATCAGGTAATTTATCCGGAACATCAGCTACTGTAATTGACGGTTCAACTGCTAATCTACCAGCTTCAAACTACACATACACTGTAATCCTGACTTCGGAAAAAGGAACAATTACTGCACCATTTAATTTTACTATAGCCGGAGCACCTGCCTCTACTTACGTAATAAACACTGGTGTTGTATTATTAGGAAATCAAGCGGATTCAAAAGCTAAATTTTGGTCTGGAAAAAATGATAATTCTTATTTCTTAGCAGATGCAGTGGGTAATGCGACTTTGCAATCAGCAATTGATTTTGGCTATGCAACTCGCACTGATGGAAATAAATTAATCTCTCCAAATTCAGCAGATGCTACAGCAATATATGCTGACCAGTGGGCTAATAATTCTGAGGATATTACAAATTGGACTACACGTAACAATACAACTTTTATCCTAACTACTATAACACCAACTTCTTTCAATAATGCAACCGATTCTGCAGCAATTGAAGCATTAATTGCTACAGCTCGTACAGCTGGTGAGCCTAATAATCAATCAGTAAATACGGTAAATGATAAAGTTTATCTTTACAAAACCCAGGCTGGTCGTTATGGCTTAATTAATGTTGCTACTACTACTGGTTCGGTTGTAAATGGATCTGCACAGTCAGGTGAAATTAACTTTTTTGTAAAATACCAACGCGAACAATAAAATTTTTGTAAATCACTTTTATTTAAAGCCGGTTGCAGTAAATTGTAACCGGCTTTTTTATTTATAAAATCAGGTATGAAAAAAATAGGTGTATTTACTTCAGGTGGCGACTCACCCGGAATGAATGCCTGCATAAGGGCAGCAGTTCGTACAGCAATTTTTAATCAGGTAGAAGTAGTTGGTATCAATAGGGGTTACCAAGGTATGATTGAAAATGATATGTTTCCAATGCCTTCTCGAATGGTATCAAATATCATTCAGCGTGGTGGTACCATTCTTCGCACAGCACGCTCGAAAGAGTTTATGACCTTTGAAGGAAGAAAAAAAGCATACGAAAACCTGAAAGCTATGGGGGTTGAAGGGCTTTTGTGTATTGGAGGAGATGGCAGTTACACAGGCGCAAAACAATTTTTTGAAGATTTTGGCATGCCTACAATTGGTGCCCCGGGTACCATAGACAATGATATTTACGGAACGGATTTCACCATTGGTTTTGATACAGCAATCAATACGGCCTTAGATGCTATAGATAGAATAAGAGATACAGCAGACTCACACAATCGGGTTTTCTTTATTGAAGTGATGGGCCGACACACGGGATATATTGCTTTGGCAAGTGGTATTGCCGGAGGCGCAGAAGCCATCATGATTCCTGAAGAAAAAAATGATTTGAGTAAATTGATTTCGTTATTTAATAACAGCAAGAAAGCATTTTCCATAGTGGTTGTTGCAGAAGGTGATGAGGATGGAGGTGCGTTGAAATTAGCTGAAATTCTGAAAGCACAAATTCCCGGATTTGATCCTAAAGTATCCATATTGGGGCATATACAACGGGGAGGAAAACCCACATCATTTGACAGAGTACTTGCAACACAATTAGGCAATGCCGGAGTAGAAGCATTGCTTGCAGGAGAAAAAAACAAAGCTGCCGGATTGGTAAACAATGAAGTAGTTTTTACCGATTTTCAAGATGCCATCACAAAAAAGAAAGTGCTTAATCCGAGGTTGCTTAGGTTAGTTGATATCCTGAATGTGTAAGGAATTGGAAAACGAATAACAGATATCCCGCATATTTTTTGCATTTTTGCCACTTGTATTTATCATGGAACAAAAAGTATTAATTATTGATTTTGGTTCTCAGTATACCCAGTTGATTGCAAGACGACTGAGAGAACTAAATGTGTATTCAGAAATTCATCCCTGCACCCATTTGCCGGAAATTGATCAGTCGGTTAAAGCGGTAATCCTATCCGGAAGTCCTTATTCGGTAAACGATGGTCTGCTACCAGCAATTGATCTTTCGGGCATACGTGGCAAATATCCGTTGCTTGGTGTATGCTATGGGGCTCAATATCTTGCATCAAGCAATGGAGGCAAAGTGCTGCCGTCAAAAATACGTGAGTATGGTCGTGCCAGACTTACTACCATAAATGAAACTGCATTGTTTAAAAATATCAATAAAAATTCACAGGTTTGGATGAGTCATGGTGATACGATAACTGAATTGCCTGATAATTTTGAAATCATTGCCAGCACGGATGATGTGAAAGTAGCAGCATTCAAAATTAAAGATGAGCCTACATATGCCATTCAATTTCATCCTGAGGTTACACATAGCGAAGATGGTAAAACTCTTTTGCATAATTTTATCACAGACATTGCAGGCTTCGATCAATCATGGACACCGGCACATTTTATTGAAAACACCGTTTCCGAACTAAAGCAACAGCTTGGTGATGAAAAAGTGATTATAGGACTTTCAGGAGGTGTTGATTCTTCAGTAGCAGCGGTGCTGTTAAAGCAAGCAATTGGGTCAAACCTTACAGGTATTTTTATAGATAATGGTTTATTGCGTAAAAATGAGTTTGAACAAGTATTGCATGCTTATGAAAATATGGGCATTAATGTAATTGGCGTAAATGCTTCGCAACAATTTTTATCTGCGTTAAATGGAATAAGTGACCCAGAAACCAAACGTAAAATCATAGGCAGGGTGTTTATAGAAGTATTTGATCAGGAAGCACATAAGCTTCAAGGCATTAAATGGTTGGCTCAAGGCACCATTTATCCTGATGTGATTGAGAGCGTAAGTGTAAAAGGACCATCAGCTACTATAAAATCGCACCACAATGTGGGCGGACTTCCTGAAAAAATGAATTTGAAAATTGTAGAGCCTTTGCGTATGTTGTTTAAGGATGAAGTTCGTGCTGTGGGAACTGCTTTGGGCATTGATTCGGTAATATTAAAACGACACCCATTTCCGGGACCTGGATTAGCAATTAGGGTTTTGGGAGATATTACCGAAGAAAAAGTACATATCCTGCAAGAAGCGGATGCCATCTTTATTGGTGAAATGAAAGAAAGAGGATTGTATGACAGCGTTTGGCAAGCCGGTGCCATTTTTCTTCCGGTGCAATCTGTTGGTGTGATGGGTGATGAACGCACCTATCAGCATGTAATTTGTTTGCGTGCAGTAACTTCTGTAGATGGGATGACAGCTGACTGGAGTCATTTGCCGTATGATTTTTTAGCTGATGTATCAAATAAAATTATTAATCGTGTAAAAGGAATCAATAGGGTTGTGTTTGATATTAGCTCAAAACCACCTGCTACCATTGAATGGGAATAATGAGATACCTTATTTGCATATTGTTTCTTATTTTCGTTAAGTCATCATTTGGCCAATCTACACATCAATTGGCCTTATTGCTTCCATTTAATAATAAACTAACTGTTGAGTACAACCAAACTGCCGCCTGGCAATTAGGAGAGATGTGCCGTAACTATTATCGTGGTTTACTCATCGCAATGGATAGTTTGGCAACAGAAGAAAATAGGATTACGCTTAGGGTGTATGATACGGAGAATGACAGTTTGGTAACGGCCAAAATTTTGCAGAAGAAAGAAATGTTATCTAGCAGTCTTATTATTGGGCCTGTGATGCAAGGCGGAAATAAAATGGTTTCCAATTTTGCACGTCAGCAAAAAGTATATCAAATTTCTCCATTAATGACTTTTAGTAAATCCAAGATAGGTGACGAATATTGGGTTGCGGCAAATCCGGATTTGCCTTCATACGGAGGAATTCTTACACAAAGGCTGCTTTCAGTTTCAATCGATACAATTTTAATTGTCATCATTTCAGATAACAGTTCACTGGATAAAGCCATAACTCCGGCTTTAAAAAAAATTAGTACAGATGATAAAAGGATAAAAATTCGAGTAGTGGATGCAAATGCCGAGACGGATATAAACGCTTTATATTCCGAAAGGTATAAAAATTGTGTACTCATCAATTCAACCAAAGAGCAAACCGTAAATAAATGGTTATACCGTATCAATGATACTTCACATGCCATTTATCCTGAAGTGTATGGTTACAGCCAGTGGTTTGATTTCAGAAACTTTGATATTGCATTGTGGCAAAAGAAAAACGTACGCATTATCTCACCATACTTTGTGGACTATACCCGACATGATGTCATTGCTTTTATCAAAGTATTTAGGGAGCGTTACAGTATTGAACCTACAGAAGAAGCTTTCAAAGGATTTGATCAGGGATTATATTTTACCTCGCTGCTCATTCAAAATGGTAAGAAGTTGTTTTCATCGGATACTACAAACTCTTACCGTGGATTGCATACAACCTATATGTACCAAAAAGCTAAAGATGGTCAATACAAAAGCAACTACCTAAATATGTTGAAGTTTGAATCAGATCGTTTGATATCGACTGAATAAAAAATATACAGGTTAGTTTTTAAGACTATTAAGCGCTTAGGTTAAGCTTTATAAGTGATTCATAAATTGCCCCTTCGATTGGCGTAATTAACCGGTTCCATTCTAATTTTTGGTATGGCGATCTGAAAAAGAAAAACATTGGACGTAGTAATTCGCCAAGTTCTTCTTCTTTATAGTTTGAAAGCACACTTGCAATTTCTTTTTGGTCTGCATCAATCAAATCTTCGTTGTCAAGCACTGGTTCGTATATATGATGCTCATCCTGAAATCCATCTTCATCAACCAATAAGAACTCATTTAGGAAATCATTCAGTTCTATTTCAACCTCATTTTCATGTGCTTCGCTAATGTATAATATCAGATTCAACAATTCAGTGCCACGTTCCAATGTTTTGTCTTCTATTTCAAGCCATTCAGGACTATCAAAATAATTTTCTTTGTCACGTTGCGATTCAATTTGGTTGGCAAGCAAAAAGTCAAATAAGTACTCCCGAGCCGATTCTAATTTAGGATGGTCGCTTACCCATTTGTCAAACAAAGTAATGTTTTCGTTAAAAGGGCGTGGTGAAGAAAATATATCATGAAGCACGTCTGTATTGGCTTGCTGATCTATTTGCTCAGTAAAATGTTTTGCTATTTCTATCATAATTGGGTGATGAATTGTTCGTTTTGGGTAAATAGTGCAATTGCTTTTCCTGTAAGCGTGGTATTGAGTACAGGAGAATTTGAGGATAAAGATTTATTGGAAGCGGTATTGTATTCCCATTTTTGAGTAGGATGGAAAATGGTAAACTCTGCTATTGATTTTTCTTTCACTGATATAGCAGGTTGATTCAGAATTTTTCTGGCGTTAATACTTAAATGTTGAGCCAGCAATGAATAATCGTAACCTTTGGGAGCATGCATGAGGATAAGCGATAAAGCTGTTTGCAATTGAATCATTCCGTGTTGGGCATATTCAAACTCAAGTACTTTGTGCTCGGTATCTTGAGGCGTATGATCAGTTGAAATGCAATCAATTGTCCCATCAATAAGTCCGTCCCACAGGGCTTTTTGGTCAGCTTTGGTTCTAAGGGGAGGATTTAATTTGAAATTGCTATCGTACGAATCCAGCATTTCCTCTGTCCATATTAAGTTGGCAACAGCCACATCACATGTAATGTTGAGACCGGATTTTTTTGCTTTCCTAATCAGGTCCACACTTCCTTTTGATGACAGATGTGATATATGCAATCTGGAGCCTGAATAGCGAAGCAATTCGATATCGCGGGCAATCATAACTTCTTCTGCAAGGTTCGGTACTCCTTTGGTGCCAATGTAGGTGGCGGTTATTCCCTCACTAACACCACTTGCAGCAGCAATTGATTTATCGTGAGCGTGAACAAGTATTAAGCCATTAAATATTTTTGCGTATTCAAGGGCCCTTAGTAAAACGCCTGCGTGCGAAATGGGATTATTTGCATCTGAAAAACCAACAGCACCGTGTTGATGCATATCGTACAATTCATTCAATTCTTTTCCTTGCAAATCATTTGTAATGGCACCATAAGGTAGAAATGTTACCGGTGTTTTTTGATTGCTGTTGTAAATGGAAATGATATCGTTTTTATTTTGAGTTACCGGAAGTGTATTGGGAAGCACAGCAACTCTGGTATATCCACCCGAAGCTGCTGCCTTAGCTGCTGATAAAATGGTTTCTTTAAATTCAAATCCTGGTTCGCCAATGCTTGCCCTCATATCTGTAAAACCGGGCGAAATAATGCAATCTTTTGCATCAAATACTTTTGCACCTATAGCCTTAGTTTTTGATGAAGCAGATTTTACTGATACGACTACACCATTTTGAATAAGTATATCACAAGTTTTTCCATCGAAAGGAGATTGTGAATCAGCAACAATGGCGCGGGTAATAAGTAATTTCATTATTTCGGTTTTTGTGTCATGATGCCGTTTGGGAGTTTGGTTTACAAACGGGTTACCGAAAAGCAAATGTATCGCATCCGAATCAATTTCCAAAATATGAACTAAATTCTAATTTAATCGTTTACATATGCTGTTAATATGAAGAATTTTGAACTCGTCAATATTTTTCTATCTTCCATAAAATGATTGTATATAAATTATTGTATTATGTAACAAGGTGGCTGATAAAGCGGTATTTTATCCATATCGATCTTCATGGTGCTGAAGGTGTTCCAACCAACTGCCCATTACTTGTTATTTCCAATCATCCCAATGCGTTTTTAGATCCACTAATAATTGCCGGAAGTATGAAGCAGCCGGCTTATTTTCTTGCACGCGGTGATGCGATGGCATCTCCTTTAGCTGAAAAATTTTTACGTTTTTTACATGTCATTCCAATTTATAGGCTCAGTGAAGGAAAGCATAATTTGCCCAAAAACTACGATACCTTTGATCAGTGTCATGATGTTTTGTCTAGCAATGGTACAATCATCATTTTTGGTGAAGGACTTAGTGAAAATAATTGGGATTTGCGTCCGCTAAAAAAAGGAGGCTCACGAATCATGCAACGAGCATGGACAAGTGAGGATGTTCAGCACCTCAAAGTAATTACTGTAGGGATTACGTATGAGCACTTTGATGGTGTTGGTAAGGCTGTGAGTATTCGATTTGGTAAAGCTTTTGGCAAAGAAAGTTTTGATGATATTGAAAATCCAAACTTAAGCCAACGTGTAAACGATAGGTTATACCAAGAGCTCTCGGAATTGGTGTATCTTAATCCTGCGTTGCATCAAAATACAAGAGCTCATTTGCGTTTTCGATCCATTTGGCATAAAGCTCTTGCTGAAAACAGGGATGTTTTGGCATCGGTCAGAACAGGGAATAAAGAAGGTATAAGAAAGAAAGCGCACAGGCATATGTTGTACCAACCCATTTACAAGCCTCTTGCTCGATTTGCGCTTAAGAAAAGCATGCCGGACCCCGTATTTTATGACTCGGTATTGTTTGTGTTACTTATGTTTTTGATTATTCTAAGCATGTTTACAGGCATCGCAATGGGATTGTATTTGCTAGTTAAGTTTATTTAGAATTTGTATTGGTATTCAAAAGTACCTATGAAACTTCTTGTTAATCCATCGGGGCGAGATTCTCTGTTTATTACCGGAAAGCCAATGTTGAATTGAATGGCACTCTTTTTTGATATGATGTAATCGGCAAATGCATTTAGATTTAAGGTTAACCCATCTGAGCCTTTAATTGATTGCTGTATCATATTTTTATCAGTGTATTTATCTTCAAACAAATGATATATCGGTAGTATGCCAGGTGTTATGCTAAACTTCTCAGATAGTTGAAATGGATAAGATATGCGCGCAACAAGATCACTGCTTCTTATAAATTCGTTAGTTGACTGAATGGTATTGAAAATAGAACTCATAGGATAATCACTACTTATAAAATTATTGTCATTTTGGGTGATGGGTTGTTGAAAAGCAAGTACCAATTGCAGTCGCTGTATTTGCCCGGATATGCCAAATAAAAGATCTTTTGTGCCCAATGACGACTGATAGTCCATAGGTAAAGGCTGTCCATCTTGTGCACGATCCGCTTTGTTCATTGGGATTTTAATGCCCCCCGTGAGTCCAATTTTAGGAAACAATTTATAATTTAAAGTTAAGTACAAATCTGATAATCCCGAGGTAGAAACACTATTTCCGTTTTGCATTAATCCGTTAATCCTAATATCAGCAGATAGTTTTTGGGTTAATGACCGATTGTATTCAACGTATGATGATAGCACTAAAATATCGTAATCGGCTAGTCCGGCAGCAACCCCAACTTTTATCCTATTTTTAAAAACATCCTCTGTATTGTGATGAGGTTTTGCTGAATTTATTGTACAAATACCTGCATCGCTACAGCCTTGCGCAATAGAGTGTGTATACGATAGGAGGAGAATGATAATGCAAATTATTTGCAAAGAGATTTGTTTTTTCATGTATGCAAAATGAACATTCTAAAATTGGGATATGCATGCCATATCGTAAATGACCATATTTTAACATATTTAAAAAATAGATTAAGTTGCAACACATGTTGCCACAAGCTTTTTTGAATCGTATACGTTCTCAATTTCATGCTGATGCCGAAGCATTTATTAAGGCAATTGAAAAGGAAAGCCTCACATCTATAAGGTTAAATCCAAATAAAAAATCAGGTGTATTTCAAGATGAGGCCAATATTCCATGGTGTGAGGAAGGACGCTTATTAAAGGAGAGGCCTCAATTTATTGCAGACCCTCTATGGCATGCAGGAGCCTACTATGTTCAGGAATCTTCCTCTATGTTTCTTAAGCAGGTGTATTTGACAATTGGTAGATGGCTAAACAATGATGTAAAAGTATTGGATTTATGCGCAGCGCCAGGCGGAAAAAGCACGTTGTTGTCTTCATTACTTCCTCGTAGTGGCTTGCTAGTGGCTAATGAAGTCATCAAAAGCAGGGTAGGGTTGCTTATCGAAAACCTTACCCGCTGGGGAACCGCACAATCGGTCATTACAAATAATGCAGCAGCTGATTTTGCTAAGTTGGGTCATTATTTTGATGTCATTGTAATAGATGCGCCTTGTTCTGGCGAAGGAATGTTTAGAAAAGATAAACAAGCCATTTCAGAATGGAGCGAGACGCATGTGGAACTATGCGCATCAAGACAAAGCAATATTTTGAGAGATGTGCTTCCTGCACTGAAACCGGGAGGCTTTATAATCTATTCGACATGTACGTTTAATGATCTGGAAAATGAGCAACAAGTATTTAAATTAATTGAGCAAGGTTTTGAATCAATAAAGATTCCAATTCAAGCAGAGTGGGGTGTTGAAGAGATTGCGACATACCATTCGAAGCAGCTGTTTGCATATAAATTTTTACCGCACAAGGTTTCGGGAGAAGGACTTTTTGTGTCATGTTTAAGAAAACCTGAAGGTGAAATAAAACGGTTGGGTATAAAAAAGTATACACAAACAATTCCGATCAACGAAGTTGCTTCTTTGTATTTAAAAAATCCTGAAAGTTTTGTGGCTCAAAAAGGCAACGAACAGTTGGTTATTTATCCAAATGAAGTAGCTCAGGAAATGATTTTTTTACAGCACCACCTTAATGTAAAGCAGGCAGGTATAAAAATGGGTGAAATCATTAAGAATAAGCTAATACCGGAACATTCGCTTGCGTTAAGTGTTCATTTATCGCCAAACGTTTTATGTACTCCACTAAACAAAGAGCAGGCAATATCATATCTAAGGCGTCAGACTCCTGATGTCGCTTTATTTGAAAATATAGGCTGGCAAACAGTAACTTATCAGCAGCATTCACTTGGATGGGTAAATGTTTTACCCGGCAGGGTAAATAATTACCTTCCACTGAATTTACGCATATTAAAAGAACTATGAACACAGAAAAACACAAATGGCACCGGCATCTTTTTCAGGCTGTAATTGATAATTGCATCGAAATATTTGAGCAAAATCGATATGCTGATAAAGTGATTCAATCCAACTTAAAACAACACGGTAAGTGGGGAGCAAGAGATCGTGCATTTGTGGCTCAGCATACATATGATTTGGTTCGATGGTTTCGCTTGTTAAAAACCATTTCAGGTTCAAAAGAGCAACCTACCAAAGGGGATTGGTGGCAAATGCTGGCCGCTTTGCGCTGGTGGCAACAACAGCCCTTACCTGATTGGACCGAGTTTAGACAAATTGATTTTCGTGGTTTTGAAAAGAAATTGAAAGAGTTTTCAACTTCACCTGCGATTATTCAATCATACCCTGATTGGCTAGATACACTTTGTAAAGAAGAACTTGGTGAAAAATGGATTGCTCAATCTGTTGCATTAAATGAAACTGCCCCTGTTTATATTCGAGTGAATACCCTTAGAATACAACCGGATAAACTTTGCCTGCTATTTCAACAACAAGATGTAAAGTATGCTCGCACTTCACAACCTGAATGTATAAAAATTGAAAAACGCATCAACTTGTTTGCTACAGATTGGTTTCAAAAAGGTTTTTTTGAAGTGCAGGATATCGCATCGCAATTGGTAGCTACTTATTTAGATGTGAAGCCCGGAATGAAGATAATTGATGCGTGTGCTGGTGCAGGAGGAAAAACTTTACACATAGCAGCATTGCTTCAAAATAAAGGTAAAATTGTAGCAATGGATACCGAAAATTATAAGCTCGATGAATTGAAAAGGCGTGCCAAACGTGCAGGTGCAGATACTATCGAGACGGTGCAGTGGTCTGCAGAGAATGCCAAATTACTTAAAAAATTTCATCACTTTGCAGATAGGGTTCTGCTTGATGTGCCTTGTTCAGGTTTGGGTGTATTAAGAAGAAATCCTGATGCCAAATGGAAACTGCAGGTTGATTTTATTGAAAGGATTAGGATTGTTCAACAAGAAATCCTTCAATCTTATTCCACTATGCTAAAACCGGGTGGGAAATTGGTATACGCTACGTGTAGTATTTTGCCTTCTGAAAACGAAAATCAAGTAAGCCGATTTCTTTCTGCTAATGCAGGATACGACCTGGAAGAAATGCACCATACATGGCCCGAGGATGGCTATGATGGATTTTTTATGGCCCGCATTGTGAAAAAATAAGTACCTCAATGATAATATGTAGTAAGTTTCGGTTGCAGATTTTTTGTAATATTGATAGATGATAAAAAAGCTTATTTATTCTTTCTTACTTACGCTTAGCACATTGCAAATACATGCGCAGGATGCTTACCGATACAAGTTGTTAGGTCAATGGAATGATACATTGTTGCCAATGATTAATACAATAGAAGGGCAGCGGTGGAATGAACTTACAGGTTGGGTTGATACCTCTTCAGGAAAGGAATATATTATCATGGGGTCTGTTGATTCCGTTTACTTTTTTGATGTGAGTGATCCCTCACAAATTAGAAAATGTGATGTAAGATGGGGTCTAAACAGGGTAGTAAATCGCGATGTGGAAGTATACGGCAATTATGTTTATTGTGTAAGCGATAACGGTCCATCCGGGAAAATGCAGGTGTATGATTTATCCTTTCTTCCTGATTCTGTTCACTTGGTTTTTGAAAGTGATACGTTTGGTCATAATGTGCATTCCATGTTTGTGAATCCTGAAAGCAAAAGATTGTATTTGTGTAGTGTAAAAAAATCACCTGTAAATATTCCCATGATGGTTTTGTCGATTGATACACCAGATAAGCCAAGTTTAGTTGGTTTTCTGAATATCGTTCCCTCAGGTTGCGAGCGTGTTCATGAAGTATATGTAAGAAGAGATACCGCTTATTGCTCCTGCGAATACAAAGGCTTGTTTGTATATGACTTGCGAGATATGAAAAATCAAGTCCTGCTCGGAGCCATCACTCCTCCATATCCGTATAATGGATATAACCATACTTGTTGGCCCGACAGTGCATTGCAGTATATCGCTTTTACGGATGAACTTCCAAATGGTCAACCGGTAAAGGTTTATCGCATTAGGGCACTTGATGACATGACTTATCTTTCTCATTTCAATACCAATACCGGAGCCACGCCACACAATGTATTCTGGGTAGGCAATTTGCTCCATGTCAGCTGGTATCACGATGGTGTTTATGCTTGGGATATGACCAATCCTCGCATCCCCAAAGTTCATGCATACTTTGATACCTACCATCAAAATGCTGTTGGTGATTATTCAGGTTTTAAAGGTTGCTGGGGGGTGTATCCATTTTTTCCGTCTGGCAATATTGCTGCAAGTGATATGACTAATGGATTATTTATGCTTGTTTATGACCAAACAGTTGGGATAAATAAAATATCAAATAATGCACAAGCCCCAATTGTTTATCCAAACCCGTCAAGGGATGTGTTAATGATAGATATGAATGGAATTTCAAATGAGAAATTTGCTATTCAATGTTATGATTTGCAGGGGAAAAGGCATTTTACTCAGCATGGGAATACAGCAGTTGATGCAAATGGTATTATTATTGAAAGGTTTTCAGAATTGGAATTTGGAATATATGTATTAACCATTGAAACTGAAAACGGTTACAGGCATACCATTAAAATTATTAAGGAATAAGTGCACCGCATTGTATATGTATTTCTGCTTTGTTTAAGTGTTAATTCATTTGGTGTATTTGCACAAACAAACAAAGCTACCACGAGGGAATTTGGCGAAAGGGATGTTGACCTCAACTCCGGTTATCGAAATATCGACACCAATATCCTGCGAAGTGAAATATTTGATGCTGCCAATAACTTATTGTTGTTTCAGAACTTAGGAAACTTTGGGACGCCTTCACGCTCAGTTTATTTTTCTGCCAATCGTGAGTCAGGTTTTGGGTATGCATTTCATCCCTTTGCAACCTACTACAAATTTCCCACCCAAACTTCTTATCTCAATACCAAACGACCATTTACCGATATTACTTATGGACAGGGTAAAATAGAATTGATATTTCTAAAACTTAAACATGCCCAAAATATCAATCCCAGGTGGAATGTAGGGTTGGATTTTCAACGTGTGGTGTCTCAAGGATTTCAGCCAAGATTGGCTACCAGCATGTATAATATCAATGCATTTACTGCTTATACCAGCAAAAGTCTTAGATACGTGTTGTTGGCAGATGTGAATTGGAATAGGGGAGTAAACCTTGAGAACGGAGGGATTGTAAGCGACTCTGCCTACGAAGCATTGGAAGGCAATTCAAAAAGTGTAGATGTACGTCTAGATGACGCGCAAACGCGCTTTCGAAACAGGTCTGCATATTTGAAACAATATTATCGTTGGGGAAAATCAAATTACACCTATACGGAGAAGGATACCTTTTATTCATTTGAGACAAGGGCTCAGCTTTCATATACCATTCATGGCGAAGAGGACTATTTTATTTTTGAGAATAAAGGAAATGCCGATTCTTACCTTCTGCCAAATCAATATTACGATACGACACAAACAACTTATGACTCTGCTTACTACGGTAGAATTAATAACCGGGTGCAATACCAATATTTTACGCATTACTCCCTATTGCCTAAAAAAATGTTTGATTATGATTCACTCAGACAAGTTATTGAACTGGGAGCTACGCACCAACTGATTGCGGTTGCGCAACAACCTTTCTCAAATCACTTTAATAATATTTTATTGCAAACCGGGTACTTTTTAATGGATAAGCATAACCAGTCACCTGTGCTAAAAGCCAATGCAGATGTCACTATTTCAGGATACAATGCTGGGGATTACAAGCTTTACGGATTGTTGCAAACAAGATCAAAAAGCATACAGATGGGGTTGGACTTTACCATGCAATTGTATCGTCCTGATTATGTATTTCAGGAGTTTAAATCAAATGCATTTATCTGGGAAAATAATTTCTCAAAAATCAATACCCAATCCGTTTCCGGATTTATTGCAACAAGAAAATTACGTAATAATTTTAAGCTTAACCTTACCCAAACCCAGGTATCCGGATGGACATATATCAGTGAAACAGACTTTCGTCCTAGGCAATTAAATGAGGCCATATCTATTTTTCAAGCAAGGATTGACAAAACCATTCAGATTGGGAAGTTTCATTTAGAGCACCAACTTATTTACCAATCAAGCGATAATAAAGCGATTCCTTTACCTGAATTGTTCGCTTTTCTTAGGTATTCGTATCGCGCCCGGTTCTTTGGAATAAGTAAGTTTCAGTTTGGAATTGATGTCTTTTACAATACATCGTATCTTGGCATGGGATATCATCCGTCACAGCGTATGTTTTATGTACAAGGCAATACAAAAATTGGGAATTACCCTATCGTTGATCCATTTCTGGTATGTGAAATTAAAAAGGCTTCCTTCTTTGTAAAGTATGAACACGTAAATCAAGACCGAATTAGAACAGGAATGTATTCAACCCCACATTATCCGGTTTCGCAAGCTAATTTGCGTTTTGGTTTAAGATGGCGTTTTTACGATTAGCCTTTGATTAATTCATTTGCTACGGCAGCTTTTAACTCGGCAGCAATATGAAAGAACAACTGCAACTCAGCCTTTATATCATTTTCAGGCATACTTGACTTAATCATATTTTCTAACTTAACTATTTTATCATTCGCTGTTTCGTTACCCAACATAATGATACTAGATTTTATTTTGTGTACAGCAGAGTACAAACTCCGCATATCGTTTTGGGTGGCTATTGATTCCAATTTTTCTAAGTCCTGAGACGTTTGTTGCATAAACATACGCAATATCTCCAAAACAAAATTTCGGTCGTTGTTACCTATTTCATTTAGGTATGTTAAATCTAATTGCATGTCACAATTTAACTCGAAAACTAATCGACCTTTCCCACAAAATATTTTTTAATGTGTATAACTGAGGATTAAGCATTTTCATTCGGTTCTACATTTATATTTGAAGGATGATACAAAAAGGAGTTTGTCTGCTTACAATGGCGCCTATGAGAATTGAGCCTGATAATACCAGCGAGATGGTTTCTATGTTGTTGTTTGGAGAAACCTTTGGCATACTTGCAGAGGATGATGAATGGGTTGAAATAGTGTGTGATTATGATCAATATATAGGTTGGGTAAACAAGAAACTGGTAACCATCATCACGCATGCTTTTGATACAAATTCGGATGTGCTATGTACCCAGTCTTTTTTCGAAGTTCAGAGTAAAAAACACGGTAAAATACTCTTGACTCCGGGATCAACATTGCCAAATTATAAGCAAGGCACTTGTACTATAGAGGATGAAAATTACGTTGCAAATGATGCAATAACAAAGCCCTCCGGTTCATTGGTTGATACGGCCCAGCTATTTTTAAATACCCCATATCTTTGGGGTGGCAGGTGTTTAACAGGTATTGATTGCTCAGGATTAACCCAAGTGGTATTTAAAATGCATGGCATCAAACTTATGCGAGATGCTTCGCAACAAGCATTACAAGGAGAGACGATAAATTTCAGAAGTGAAGCACAATCAGGTGATTTGGCTTTTTTTGATAACGAAAATGGAAAAATAACACATGTCGGAATCATCATTAACGATACGCAAATCATACATGCATCAGGAAAAGTACGAATTGATAAAATGGATGATTATGGGATTATCAATCAGGAATCAGGAAAGTATTCACATAAATTAAGAATCATAAAAAGAGTAAACTAAACAATACCTGAATATATTTGTTAAACATTAAAACTAATAATATACAATTATGGCTCTTCAAAAAGGCGACAAAGCCCCTTCATTCAAACTAATTAATACAGATAAAAAAGAAGTATCATTAGAAGACTTTAAAGGAAAAAACCTGATTATTCATTTTTTTCCTGCAGCATTTACTGGCGTGTGTACCACACAATTATGTACAGTTCGTGATGCCATTAGCTTATACCATAATGATAAAGCAGATGTAGTTGCTGTATCTGTTGATTTACCTTTCACATTAGGTAAATTTAAAGAAGAACAAAACCTAAACTTTCAACTATTGTCTGATTTTAATAAAGATGCCATTAAATCTTATGGCGCAATTTATGAAGATTGGATTTTAGGTTTGAAAGGAGTTGCCAAAAGAGCAGCATTTGTTGTAGATGCTCATGGTACTATACAATATGCAGAAGTATTGGAAAATGCAGGTGAATTGCCAAATTTTACAGCAATTAATGAGACCCTTGCTACTCTTGGTGTAACAGCACAAGCATAATTCAGAATTTAATAACCACACAATACAGGCTGTCAACTGCTAAAATTGACAGCCTATTTTATTTGCTGTATGATAGATATTGATAATAAAGTATACATCCGCAATTTATTGCAAAAGTTGACAGCCAACTCCAAACCAATATTTGGAAACATGAACGCTCAGCAAATGATTGAGCATTTAATTTTATCCATTCGTTTGTCGATGGGTGCCTATGGCGAAAAATTATTTATTGAAGAATCAAAAGCAGCAGCAATAAAAAGGATGATTATTCACACCGATCGTAAACTTCCTGTAGGATTTAAAGTGCCCATATTGCCAGAGGAGCCTGTGCCATGCGAATATCCCGATTTGCAAATAGCAATAAATGCGTTAGAAGAAGTGCTTAAAACATTTGAATCATACTACCAACAACATCCGGGGCAGGTTCATGTTCACCCTACAATGGGAGCACTTAATCATACAGAATGGAAAATCATGCATGGAAAGCACCTTGCACACCATTTTACACAATTTGGGTTGTTATAATACGGATTGATGGGATAAAGCAAGGGGTTAAAATACTCATTTGTTAATTTTTTTTTGCATTAATCATTGCCTGACCTATATTTGCCCTCCCAAAAGGAAATGGTTTCGTAGCTCAATTGAATAGAGCATCTGACTACGGATCAGAAGGTTACAGGTTTGAATCCTGTCGAGACCACTAAAAAGGTTCTATTTAAATTCTAAACCCCTCAAAACATAGTGTTTGAGGGGTTTTTTATTTCAATTCAATTCAGAATAATTCAGTTTGGCACGCTTTTTTGTGTAACAGGTGTGTAACAATTAAAACAACTGTGCAACATGGCATCAAAAGTAAATCTTAAATTCTACCTCAATCCACAAAGAGGCACGCCCGGAAGCAGGTCATTGTATGCTTACATTAACATAAATGGCAGTAAATTAAGGCGTTCAACGAGTATAATACTTAATGAAAAGGACTTTTCAGAGGATAAACAGAGGGCAAAAGATCATAACATTAATTCAAAGCTGAATGAGTATCAGACAAC
>CAYSBE010000051.1:0-17728 GCA_964429245.1 uncultured Bifidobacteriaceae bacterium
ACGACATAACATTCAATGTCAAAGAATTTGTCAAAATATTACTTTTTTAAATTTAAGAAATCAACCAAACATCATCACTTTAGATATTTATTCGCCTCAATTCTATTATTCTGTGCCAGTTACAGTTATTCACAAGTTAGCGTTACAGCAACTGCAGGCACCACAGGACCTACTGCATACTCAACGGTTAATGCAGCCTTGGCTGCCATTACTACAGGCACCCATCAAGGGGTCATTGTTGTCACCATATCCAGCAATACCACAGAGCCTGCTTTTGCAGCGGCCAATCAACTGCTTGCTTCGGGCACCGGATCAGCAAACTACCAAAGTGTGCGCATCGTACCACAAGGAAACGTTATTGTAAATTCTGCAGCTACACCTACAGCAAACCGAGGTATGTTAGAATTTATCGGTGCGGATAGTATAACGATAGATGGAGATGACCCACTAACACCAGGTACACGAAACCTGACCTTTCAGGTGGCGACAACAACTTCAACATATACGTCTGCTTTGCGTTTCAGTTCATCTGCAGCAACTGCGAACACTGGCTGTAGAGCGGTAACTGTTAAAAATTGTATAATTGTTGGTGGTCGCAGTTCAGCAACTGTCACTACAATTGGATTTGGTATAACAGCAAGCGGTGGTAGTAATGCCACATTAACTTCAATTACCACACAAGCTGCAGACAATGATAACATGCTCATTGAAAACAACGAATTTAAACGTTGCTATTATGGTTTTCATGCTTACGGACACGCTACCAACATAATGGATAGTTTGGTAATTCGTAACAATAAATTTGGAAACGATACCTCCGCTTTAAATATTGGATTGTTTGGCATTTATTTGGGGTACACGGGCCTAACGACTACTAATCGTTCAGCTATTATTGAAGGCAATGAAATTCAAGCAGGTGATTATGGTACAACAGGATACAGTGTAAATATAGCAGGAGTCAACATCAATATTGGAAATGCCGGGGCAATTATTCGCAATAACAATATACGTGATATCTCACAGCCAACTACAGGTGGATATGGCGCTTATGGCATCTTTTTAAGCAGTGCCACAAACAATGCAGACATTCAAATTTTCAATAACTTTATTAGAGGAGTTAGAATGTACACTTATCAAAGTTCAACAACTAGTACATGGCAACCTATAGGTATTTTTGTTAATGTTGGCATAAACGGTTTACGAATCAATCACAATACGATTGTGATGCCCAACCAATTGTTTGCCAACACTACCTATACTTCTCACGGTGTATTGTTAAATGCGGCCGCATCGTTAACTGAGTTTAACAACAATATAATAGTAAATCAATATGCGAGCTCTGGTGGATATGCTGTAACGTATAATGGGACTGTAAACTACAGTTTAGCCAATATGGACCGAAATAATTATTTTGTATTGGGTCCTAATATTGGATTTGGTAATGGAGCAGCGAGAACAAATTTAGCAGCGTGGAGAGCTGCAACTGCAAAAGATTCAAATAGCTTCAATGTGAACCCGCCATTTATTTCATCAACAAACCTACGTCTGCAGAATGGTGTAAAAACACCTTTAGAATCGAATGGAGCAATAACAAGTGTTACTACAGATATTGACGGACAAGTAAGACCTGGGCCAGCTGGTTCAGTAAATGGTGGTGCGACTGCACCCGATATTGGAGCCGATGAAGCGGATATGATACCTGATAACTTTTCCTATGATTCTACCTTGGTTACGCAAATCACGGGTCAGGTACCGCCTTCAAGCATTGACAATCCTGTAATTCGAATAGCTGTATATGTTTCAGGCAGTGTTGGTACATTGCCAAGCTTATCAACTATTTATTTAAATACGGCAGGTACCACTACTGCTTCTAATATTTCAAATGCAAAATTATATTTCACCGGCAGTAGTGCTACTTTTAATACGTCTACACCTTTTGGATCAACCGTAAGTACACCAAGCGGTGCATATAGCTTTGCAGGAACCCAAGCCTTAGCTGCGGGAATAAATTATTTTTGGGTTACTTACGATGTTGCATCAGGAGCAGCAACTAACAATTTGTTGGATGCTCGATTGGATTCAATTACAGTTAATTCAACAAACCGAATTCCTGCAAATGGAAATCCTGCAGGAGCATTAACAGTTGTACCGCCAATGTCATATGTTTCTTCTTCTGCAAGCCATCCAAATTTAAGCAAGGTTGAAACCAGCTCGGATAACAACGTCATGCTTCGCATACCGGTTATCATGTCATCTTCAGGTTCTCCTGTTTTTGCCACCCAGTTTGACCTGTCTACAAACGGAAGTGCAAATCCGTTAACCAATATTGATAGCATCATTGTATGGTACACCGGCAATAATCCAAATTTTGCATTCCCGGTTTTCTTTGGCGGTACAGGACCACAATCAGGTTCCTATGCAATTACCGGTAGCAGAAGCTTATTAAATGACACCAATTACTTTTGGCTTACCTACAAAATAAAAACTACGGCAACTGTTGGCGATTCTGTTGATGCAGAAATAAGTTCAATAACAATCGCAGGCTCATCTCAAACACCAATTGGTGGTGCTCCGGCAGGAAGCAGACTTATCCGCTCTCCATATTGCCAATCTGCTGCTACTTCTGTCGCTGATGGAGAGATATGGAACGTTACAGTTGGGGGATTGAATTTTACTTCATCGTGTTTGACAACCGGAGGTACTAATTCAGTGCTCAACATGTATTCAAATTATACCACATTAATTAATCCGGTAAATATTGTTAAAGGATTACCTGTTCCTTTTTCTATTAATACAAGTACATGTGGTGGAAATTACGATGGCGTATTAGGTATATGGATTGACCTAAATGATGACGGAGACTTTACCGACCCAGGAGAAGAGGTGCATATGTCTGGAGTTTTCCAATATGGCCCAACTGTATTCAGAACAGGGAATATTTCCATTCCTTGTGGAACAGTAAATGGGGTAAAACGAATGCGTGTAACTTTAAACGAAACCACATTCTCTCCTATAGCTCCATGTGGCACATATGGCTATGGAGAAACCGAAGACTATTTAGTGAATATCATCGATGCAACTCCTTCATTTGTTTCAACTACTACCATACAACAAACCGGATCTACTTCCCCCGCTTTTGTAAACTTACCTATTTTAAGGATTCCGGTAATGGTTGTGCAAAATGCTTGCAACCCATCTTTGGTAACCGAATTTCGTTTTAACACTGCCGGTACAACTTCCGTAGGTGACATTACTTCTGCAAAACTTTATAAAACAGGTGCTTCAAGCACATTCAATACAACTAACTTACTCGGTACCGTTACTTCCCCAAGTGGATCGTTTAGTTTTATGATATCTGATACAGCGATTAACGACACCAATATATATTGGTTGGCTTACGATATCAGTGGTTCAGCAACAAATAACAATGTGGTTGATGCACGTTTTGATAGTGCACAAATTTTTGGCGCTTGGAGGACTCCTACTATTTCAGCTCCTGCAGGAAATATTATTATTACATCCCCAATGAGTTATATCTCATCAGATGTAATACATCCTTCATTATCAAAAGTTGAGCGTGGGCAAAAAAATAGCCAAATAGCTCGCATTCAAATTAGAATGAGCTCAATAGGATCAACTGTTTCAACTACACAGTTTAATTTAAGTACAAATGGTTCTTCAAACCCACTTACAAATATTGATAGTGTCATTGTTTGGTATACTGGTAATAATCCAAATTTTGTTACCCCTACATTATTTGGCAGAACAGGATCGCAATCAGGTGCATTTATTGTAACCGGCACTCAAAATATGTTAAATGACACCAATTATTTCTGGGTTGCTTATCATATTAGAGATACAGCAATTATTGGAGACTCTGTTGACTTAGAAGTAACTTCAATTACCATAGATGCTAGTGTTCAAACACCTACAACAACAGCTCCTGTTGGCAGCCGTCAAATACGTGCCCCTTATTGTGCTTCTGGTGCAACTGTAAATGCCGATTCAGATATCGGCAGGGTAATTATGGTATCTGGTGCCGACAGTTTAATGAATGTTGGAAATGGATGTGGAACAACTCAGACTTGGGCCACTGGCACTTACACCAACAATACATCTATTAATGGTATCAACATGGTTGCTGGTACAAACATTAACTTTAATATCTGTTATGCCTCCTCAGGTTTCGCATACAATTCTGGTTTGGCGATTTACATTGACTTTAATCAAAATGGTGTATGGGATGCTGGCGAAATGGTGTATACTGCTCCTACTCAAATCTCAACCAATTTTATTGGATCATTTAGTATACCATGTAATGCGTTAACTGGTCCTACCCGCATGCGCATCGTATCTATTGAATTTACAGACTTAAACCTTTCAAATGCTTGTGGAACTTTCGCATATGGTGAAACAGAAGACTATACCATCAACATTGTAAATGCACCTGCTGTTTTTCAATCAACCACAACATTACAACAAACTGGATCTACTTCTGCCGGCTCAACAAATGTGCCCGTATTACGTATTCCACTAAAAGTGAATGCAACAGCATGTTTACCGGGAGTAATTAGCGAATTGAGATTTAACACTGCTGGCACTACATCAGTAGGTGACTTGGTTTCTGCAAAACTTTATAAAACTGGAAATTCATCAACTTTCAATACCGCTAATTTGATAGGAACAGTAACTTCACCAAGTGGTGCATTTAGTTTTGCATTAACCGATACAGCAATCAACGATACCAACAACTATTGGTTGGCATACGACATTAGCGGAACAGCCGTAAACAATAATGTTGTTGATGCCCGATTTGATAGCACACAAGTGTTTGGAGCTTGGTACACACCTTCTATATCTGCACCAGCTGGAAATGTATTGATTTCGACACCGATGAGTTATTTATCATCAACAAGTGTACATCCAACATTGCAAAAAATCTCAACCGGATCTACAAACAACCAAATGTTGCGTATACGTGTTATAACAAGTTCAACAGGCGCTCCTATACCTGTTACCCAATTTGACTTAAGCACAAATGGTTCGGTAAATACAAGCGCAAATATTGACAGTATCATTGTTTGGTATACAGGAGCAAATGCAAACTTTAGCGCACCTGTATTTTTTGGTTCTTCTGGCACTCAATCTGGAGCTTACTCAATTACCGGCTCGAGAAATCTTTTAAATGATACAAACTATTTCTGGGTTACATACAATGTGCGCACAACTGCAAATGTTGGCGATTCACTGGATGCTGAAGTGAGTAGCATTACAATTGGAGGAACACCTGCAACTCCATCAGTTGTTGCCCCTGCAGGTTCAAGGAAGATAAAGGCACAGGTTTGTGTTCCTGTATATAGCTTTACATGTACATCAAACGACCTGATCAACAATGTTTCTACAACTGGTGGTTCAACAAATATTACTAACCTTGGATCCGGATGTAATGGAAATGCAAACAACTATATTTATTACCCAAATCAAACTGTTACTGTAGTTCGGGGAGGTTCATTTACCATTAATTACCAATCGGGTGGTACTTTTGATCAAGGATTTAAAATATACATTGATTACAATGATGATGGTGATTTTACTGATATTGGAGAGTTGGTTGCAAACGCACCTGCTAGTACAAACTTAAACACATCAACTATTACCATTCCTTTGAATGCTGAATTAGGCGTCTTGAGAATACGTGTTCGTTGCGCTTTCGGTGCAGAACCAGCAACTCCTTGCGGAACTGAAGCATATGGCGAAACTGAAGATTATAATGTCAACGTTCTACCTGCTCCTACACCTACAACGTATGTTTGGAATCAAACATCAGCAGCTTCATTCTCTGTAGCTGCAAACTGGACACCAAGCAGAACTAGTCCAAACCTAAATGATAAATTGGTGTTTTCATCAGGTACTTCTATTGTTGTAGACAATGTTCCTGTTCAAACCGTAAATGTAATTCGGGTAGCAAATAATACATCTGTGTTGTTAAATACTTCAGATGTTGGAAATTTAGGAGCAACAGACACACTTAGTATTGAAAGTGGTAAAATTACAACTGGTAATAATGTTATTGTAAGAAGTGGCAATAACAGAACATATATTAATGGAGAAATTAGAATCGGAAATATTACTGGTGCTGGTTATGTAAATGGTGTTATTCAACGTTGGGTTGATACTGTTGCTTCGGTGTATACATTCCCTGTTAGGTATAATGATACCGCCAGAACAGTAATAATGGATTACACTGCGGGTCCTTCTGCTGCGGGTACAATTTCCGTTCAGTTTGTTCCAGGAAACCCTGGAAATGCCGGACTGCCTGTTACAGATAATTTTGTAAACTTAAATAAGGCCTCTGAGAATGGTGTGTGGAGAATCAATCAGGCAAATGGCTTGGTTGGAGGAATCTATAACCTATCATTATCAGGAAACCAATTCCGTGGAATTTTAAACACATCATCGATCTCAGTTATTAGACGTCTTGACAATGTTTCTAATTGGTCAAACAACGGTACGTATACTGCTGCAACAGGAACAATAACCTCGCCTGTATTTAATAGAAGCGGACTAACCGTATATGGTGAATTTACAGCTGCAAGTGATACCCTTAGCAACCCGCTACCTGTTTCATTACTTGAGTTTAATGCTAAACCATCGGGAGAAGATGTTTTGGTTTATTGGACAACAGTATCTGAAATAAACAACAAAGGATTCCATATTGAACGCTCAATAGATGGAAGCCAATTTGAGGGCATACAATTTGTAGAAGGTGCTATTCAATCCACTTCAATGCTAAACTATCAAGAACTTGATAAAAATGCATTTGCAGTGAACAATACATTATATTACCGTTTGCGCCAAGTTGATTTGGATGGAACTGAGACAGTAAGCCAAGTTGTTCAGGTTAGCAAAAAAGATGCAAATGCAACGATTGTAACTGTAGCGCCAAATCCATTTACTTTCAATACCGTATTAACTTTTAATTCTGTAGAAGAAAGCAATGTGGGCATCACCATTACTGATATTCAGGGAAGGATAATTGCTACAAAGACTGTTGCAATTCAAGAAGGAAGCAATTACATCGTGCTAAATGAACTTGAAGCTGCCAGTGATGGAGTGTATTTCATCAAAGTATCTGGCAATTTATCAGAAACGTTTAAGGTGGTTAAATATACCAACTAATACAACCTAACTTTTGTAAATAAGGCTGAACACTTGTTCAGCCTTATTTATTTTAGGGCCTTTAACTCTGATTCAGAAATTGTTTTTTCCCATAACACCTTTCCGCTTGCATTGATGCATGTGATTTGTATCGTGCGTTCTTTACGTTTACCTGAAATGTTGATTTTACAGAAATTATTTTCTGTTACCAGTGTTCCTTCAACACGCATAGGGTTATCCAATTCCGGTTTGTTGTTTGGCCCTGCAGTTATGCTTGAGCATGTTAAATCGTGTAATGAATACCCCAAGTTTGATTTCACATTGTTGTTCACTAACAATTCTGTATGATGCCTGTCGCCTGAAAGGAAGATGACCCCATTAATTTTATGCTCGGTAATAAAGTCGATGATATACTTACGCTCGGTTTTAAAAAAGTTATAGGACTCTTTATTGGTATATTCATTTAAAAACTGACCGCCTATGCATACAAATTTGAATGTTGCCTGGCTATTTAATAAAGATTGAAGAAACCAATCAAGTTGTTGTTTACCTAATTGTGACTTAGTCCTATCAGCGGTTTCAATAAGGTCATTTTCATCTCTAAAAAATCGGTCATCAAGCATAAAAAACTGTGCATCGCTATAGGAGAATGTTGTATAAATTCCTTGGCCATGTTCTCCATAAGTTTTATTTGCCCAATACTCCATAAATAGTTTTCTTGAGTTTTCTTTAAGCAAATAGGTTTTACATGCATCATTTGCTCCATAGTCATGGTCGTCCCAGATGGCATAATTAATTTTTGTAGCCAATAGTTTTTGCAAATCAGGATGCTGACGGGTATGCTGATACCTGTACCTAAGGCCATAATCAGAAGAATAGTCTACTTCTCTTGTGTATGTGTTATCTCCAAGCCATAGCATTATTTCTGCAGGTGTATTTGCCATTGTTGTAAGTATGGAAGTAGATTGTCCATACGGGGCTCCGGGTCGATCATACACAGAATCATTAATGTATAAACAAGAACCCGCAAGAAATGAAAATGCAGGTGGATCCGTACGCCATTCCCATAAACTTCGCGTTGTGAAAGCTAATGGATAAGGCGTTTCCAGCTTTTTATCTTGTGAGGTAAAGTAATACTCATATGTAACTCCCGGATCAAGCGCGGTAAGTATAAACTTGGTTATTACAGGTTCTCCTTGTTTTGCTGTAAGTATATAGTTTGATTGTTTTTGGTATGAAGTCTGAGAGTCCTTTGGCTTGTAATGTATGGAAACTTCTTGTGCAGCGTGTACGGTTTGCAACCAAATACAGACTTCGCGGTGCTCTGTATACCCAACCATAGGGCCACTAAAAATATGTGTAGATTTGTTTTGCTTTTGTGCAAATACATAGATAGGTAGGGATGCTACTAATAGTAAAACGTATGTTCTCAATTTCATTTTACAAACGTAATGAGATTGAGATAAACTGTAAGTTAAATTTATTCCAACTATAATCTGGCTTCAGTAACCATCAAGTCTTCCCTAGGTGGGATGCTAAGAACCGGTATGTGTGACCTGTTAACCATTTGTTGTGCAAATTTTCCCAGAAAAAATGAGCCTACTTGCAGTTCCTGTTCGGTCATGATGATAATTAAATCTGCATTATTATCCTGCGCGTAATTAATGGTTGATTCCGTGATGTTCCCTCCAAGTCTTGCATCAATTTTGTAGGGTATGTGCTCGTCATCAAAAGTATGTGTAACCTGACGTGAGTATGCCTTTATCTTATATTCCGCGTCCTTATCTTTATCTATAGAAACACCCAATACGTGAACAGTAGAACCAAAATGTTTTGATACATGAACGGCATAAGGGACTTTTTGTCTTGATTCAAATGAGGTGTCAATTGGCAATACAATTGTGTTAAATTCAGCCACATTGGAATCCTCACGCATGGTGAGCACAGGGCAAGAAGAAGAATTAATAACTTTGTAAGCATTACTTCCCATCCAGAACTCCTGAAAACCGCTAACACCATGGGTTCCCATTACAATTAAATTGGCATCTACTTGTTTAGAAACAGCAACTATTTCCTTGTGTACCGTCCCTTTTTTATGAATGTAGTGATATTCCATTCCGTTTGCCAACTCGTGCAACCTGTTTCTCAAATCTCCGGTAGGTGATTCTCCTTCATCAATATGAAGTGTTGTTAAATGCCCATTGTATTTCTGAGCAATTGTTAGTGCAGCTTTAAATGCCACCATTGATTGCGAAGAACCATCTACGGCAACCAATATGCGTGAGAAAACAAATTTCATAGTTTTACCCTCTGTATTTTATTAAAAACACAAGATATAAATAAAAATTTGAAAATACCAAAATGAGGGGTCAGATAAATTTACATTTAATCTGAGTTAACGCCTAAGCAAGTTATTTCCCTTTGAAGTTAGGCTTTCTTTTTTCATTAAATGATGCAACTCCTTCTTTATAGTCATCGGACCTTCCGGCAATTTCCTGGCAATAGGCTTCGTATTCTAGCATAGAGTCCAAGTCACTGTGAAAGGATTTATTGAGCATTTTTTTCAAAAGGGCAATGGCTTTAGTTGGTGCATTTGCATAGTACTCCGCTATTTTCATCGTCTCTGAGTCCAACTCTTCATGCTTTACTACTTTATTTACTATGCCCCATTCGAGTGCTTGTGTTGCAGATACTTTTGAGCCCATCGTGCTTAACTCAAAAGCTCTTGCCGAGCCTACTAGTCTAGGTAAAAAATAAGAAGAGCCCGAATCAAGCACCAAACCTACATTGATAAACACCTCAATAAGTGATGCGTTTTCTGATGCGATAATCATATCGCTTGCCAATGCCAATGAGCATCCCGCTCCGGCTGCTACACCATTAAGCTTACAGATTATAGGGAGTGGCAAATTGCGCATTGCCTTAATCATCGGGTTGTATCTTTTGTAAAGAGAGTCGCTAAGCGATCTGTTTTGGGATCCTGCAATTGATTTTAAATCCTGACCTGAACAAAAAGCTTTTCCTGCTCCGGTAAGTATTACAACACGTATAGATTTATCTTTTTCTATTTTTTTAAATGCATCAATCACATCAAAACTTTGTTGCTCATTAAATGCATTAAATACATCTGGTCGGTTAAGTGTAAGTGTAGCGATACCGTTATTGATATCAAGTAAAATGGTTTCGTAGCTCATGAAATATATGATTAGCCCACGAAGCTATTATATTGTCATTATTTTACAAATGTTACATGAGTAACATGGTCATAACAAATCCTATTATGTATCCACCAAACAATTCAACGGGAGTATGCGCTTTTGCAAATTGCCGTGCAGTAGCTGTAATGCCGCATATTAAAATTACTAAAGCCAATAGCATTCTGACTTCAATGAATGGGCAAAAGGTAATTACTACACCGGTAAGCAACCCCAGTGATGCCATATGAATACTGAGTTTTTTATATTGATTCACAAACAACAGGAGCACCACAATAGCTGAACAGACAAGCATAAATAATTGCAAAGAAACCGGTGCATGAATTTTTTGAAACATATAATACGTAAATAGCATCATAACGGATGTTATCAAATATGGAACTCTTCTTTCTTGGGCTTCTTGCAACAAAATAGAATTTACCATTCCGCTTTGTTTTAATATTAATACCGCAATTAATGGCACTATTGCTGTTGCTGTGAAGAAAAATGCCACATAGAAGAGTTTTGCTTTTGCAGATAACGCAACGGCCAGAACCGGATGCAAATAGCATAACGCAACAAGTGAAAGTAAATTAACAAATACAGGATGAAAAATGACAGAAATAATAAGTGCAAACCTTGCTGTCATTTCTTACTTACATTATTCCTTCAATAATTTTTTCTACACTTACTCCTTCGGCTTCTGCTTTATAGTTCTTAATCAATCTATGTCGCAACACATTAATTGCAACAGCTTTTACATTCTCAATATCAGGAGAGTATTTCCCATTTATAAGTGCATGACATTTAGCGCCCAAAATCAAATATTGTCCGGCTCGAGGCCCAGCGCCATAACTTACAAACTCATTAATACTTGCTGTTGCATATTGCGTTGCAGGACGTGTTTTATTTACCAGCTTCACTGCATACTCCAGTACATTATCAGCAACGGGTGCTTGACGTACCAATTTCTGAAAATAAAGAATATCATTAGCACTGAGTATTTTATTTAGCTCCACTTTTTGGTTGCTGGTTGTGCTTTTAATTACCTCCAGTTCTTCTTCATATGTAGGGTAATCAAGCACAATATTGAACATAAACCGATCAAGCTGTGCTTCGGGCAAAGGATAAGTACCTTCTTGTTCAATAGGATTTTGAGTAGCAAGTACAAAAAACGGCTTTTCTAAATGATGTATGTTTCCACCAACCGTTACCGATTGCTCTTGCATGGCTTCAAGCAAGGCTGATTGTGTTTTTGGTGGGGTACGATTGATCTCATCTGCAAGTACAATATTGGCAAAGAGTGGTCCTCTAATAAATTTAAATGCTCTTTTGTCATCCAATATTTCAGCCCCGGTAATATCGCCCGGCATTAAATCGGGTGTAAATTGAATGCGGTTAAATTTCAGGTCTAATACTTCTGCAATGGTTCTTACCAAAAGAGTTTTGGCTAAACCCGGCACGCCAACCAATAAGCTATGGCCACCTGAAAAAATGGACATCAATACGGCTTCTACAGCCTCGTCCTGCCCAATAATAATTTTTCCAATTTCTTTACGCAGCTCTTTATACTTCTGATGTAATGCATTAGCAGCTTCTACTTCGTTTTGATACATCGTTTATAATACTAAGGTTTTACAATAAATTCTGATAATTGAGGACACTGTGCATAGTTAGGAGAGATGCGTATATATGTTGATTTTTTAGCTCGTTCTATATACGCATTAAGTGCTTTTTGTTGCTTTTCACGAAATGCAAGTGCCTGATATTTTTGGTAATCGTCTCTTAGGTTGGCAACGTGTGGCTTTAATTCAGACTTAAGATAAAACACACGCCATGCTTGTTGCCTGTCGGGTCCGTCAATAGTGATAAGTTCAGGTTCTGAAATATCTCCAGCTTTCATATTCTCAATACGGAAATAAATGGCTTTATCCAATTCATCTACAGGAACAAGTGTAGTGCCGTTTTGCTGGTCTACAATAAATCCACCATTCCCTTTTGTCATTTGATCATCTGAATAGCGTTTTGCCGCCTTTTCAAAAGTAATTGTATCAATTTTTACCAACCACAGTACACTGTCAAGCAATTCTTTTGCTCGCTGAACATCGGTTCTAAAAATTTGTGGGCGAATAAGAATATGTCTTACATTGATATTCTCTCCTTTTCTATCAATGAGCTTTAAGATATGGTAACCGTATTTTGTTTCAATAATTTTAGAGATACTATCCGGTTTTAGTTTAAATGCTGCTGCTTCAAACTCAGGTACCATATCCCCCCTGGTGAAGTATCCAAGTTCCCCACCATTTACAGCCGAACCCTTGTCTTCTGAATATATTAATGCCAGTGTAGTGAAATTATCTCCGTTCAATATCCTTTGCCTTAATTCATAAATCTTTTCATATGCCATTTTTTTTGCCTCGTCAGATACCTTGGGCTCAATTACAATTTGTGCAACTTCAACCTCTGCACTGTAATATGGAAGACTATCTTCGGGGATGGCATTAAAGTATTTTCGAACATCGTATGGCGATACTTTTACGTCTTTAAGTGCTTTTTGTTGCATCTCTGTTACAATCAAGTTGTTCCTGATTTTTTCCCTGTTATCTTCTTTTATCTGTGTGATGGTCTTGCCATAAAACTCCTCCATCTTTTTCTCGCCTCCAAATTGCATGGCAAAGTATTTTATTCTTCGTTCAAGCTCTTGACTCACTCGCTCTTCGCTTACAACCACAGAGTCAAGTTGAGCTTTGTTTAACAACACGTACTCAAGTATTTTTTGCTTTAGGATAGCACATTTTACTGAATCAGGTAAGGTTGTTTCGTACTCTTTTTGCATTTGCTTGAATTCCATAACTATTTCAGAGTGCATGATGACATTGCTACCCACTACAGCGGCAATTTGATCGATAATCATGCCCTGCTCTTGCGCACTTGTAAATTGTGCTGCAAAAAGTATTACCAATAATATTACAAATCTTTTTATGGCCTTCATGGCTTATTCAACGGGAAAATAGCGTGTAAATATATACGTCAGACGTCAATATCTGAAATATACCCGTAAAATTGATTAATAAGTCAGGCTAAAATAGATTGAAAACCCAATTAATAAGTAAAGAATTACTTCCTTTAGCCAGTATCTTTTTTTGCTGATAAAATAGTACCCAACAGGTAGCGAAAGTACGATATTGATATAGAAACTTGAATATGTAAATGCTTCGTTTTCAATAAATATTACCAAAATTCCAAAACCGCTAAGGAGCAAAAAACTTTGTAAAATTCTTCGGGTTTTTACTTTGTTTTTAAAATAATTCTGCTGCAAACCAAAATACCCAAGCAAAGCCGTTATAGCAACAATGCCAACCGGTATGAGTTGGGTGTAGTCATTTACTCGCGATACAATTTCAATAGAGGTTAGCCGGTTAACAATTACCTGCATCATGGGTTTAAACTGATACGTTACATAGTAATATACCGAAATAAAATATACGGGAAGCAAAATGCCCAACAAGGCAACCAAAATGTAACGGATATTAAATGACGTGAAAATAATTACACTGATTAGCACAAAGGGCATAAAGAAAATAATATCATAATGAAATAAAAATCCAACTCCAATATAAATACCTGCATCAAGTACAAGTAATAAAGGATTTACTGATTCATACAAATAGAAAATTCGCAACAACATGAGTAAAAGAAACGTATTTGAAATTAATTGGGGTGTTAGTTGCATTTGTTGCGGGAATACAGAGCATAGCACCACGTATACAAAACCGGGGAGGTAGGTCATTTTATAAAGCACATCATGACGTACAAATATGTAATTAAGTAATAAAGCTTGAATAACTATTAATATAAGAGCGACTATGTATTTAATCAGAAAATGATTTTCAAACGTATTGATAAAATTATAAGTGAATACGGAAAGAGGTGCTGACTCAATAATCTCATAAGGCTGTGGATTGAGTAAAACCGGTAGCCTAAGCAAGACAGCCAATACTATCGTTAGTATTGCGGCAAGAACTGTGTTTTGTCGGAAAATTTGTAGCAAGATGATTCGAAGTTAAAAAGTTATACGCATCAAAGAAAATTTTCGGTCTTTAAATGTTGAACAAAGAACTGAATTTAAGGAAACCTGTTTGCTTTCAACCGGAAGCACCGATACATAAAAGCTAAGCGATTTGATTAAAATTCGGGTGTCTGTTTCGCCTATAGGTGAAACCGAAGAGATGAGTACGTCTCCTTCTGTATTTACATCTGCATTATAAATAAATGCTATTCTATCTCCCGTATTCACTGTGATAAAGGATGAGTAATATCCACCATCTCCCATAGAGCTTTGCTTCTTTTTGAAAAACTCTTGTTGCTGCACGGTACCATCCGCCTTTAAACTAAAGTAAATGATTTCATCATAATTATATACAATTCTGTAAGAAGTTTGAGGAAACCCATTTACATAATATGTATATGATTGCTTTGACTCGTAATACCTTTCACCTACAATAGCACATCCTCCATCACTTCTTGGAATAATTTTTCTGACATATACATCATATAACCCATCTGAACTTCCTGTAAGTGTAGTGCCCATTACCTTATTTACGAACTCCGCTTTTATGGGTACAAATTTGGGTGGATTAAGCTGATTGATATTTAAATCGAGTGAGGCCAGAAACGTACCCTGCATTTTTTGTGAGGATGAAAACTTGTAATACCCTGCAATGGTTACGTTCTTCGTTATATTGTTAATAGCCATCCCCCAATCATCAATTTCAAATGAATCATTGCTTAGCATGTAATCTTTTAATGAATTATCTTCTCCATAAAATGCATATAAATAAAAATCCCGTTTTTCATTTTTCTTATTGGTTTGCACTTTTGATGGGTAATCCATAAGTATAAAAATATTGCTGTTGTTATCCACCTCAACCGATGTAAGAATAATATCCTGCATGAGAGTCGGCAATGGAAATTGTTTTTTATAGATGAATTGTAGAGTTTTGTTAAAGGATGCCAGGTTTAGTGTAGTAGTAGATTTGTTATCTGATTTAGTAAAATATACCATAGAATAAAGTTCATTGATTGCGTTGGTTCGAATGTAAAAAACGGACTGTTGGTCAAGATTTTGAAGAGGCTCTTGAAGCATTAGAATCGGCTGAACTGACACATTTAAATTGTTGTCTATTTGCCAATAAATCAGTTCAATATTTATTCCGCTTTTTTGGCTGGCAACTATAGTTAGGCCTTGTTCAGTAAAAAATATCTTTTCGATAAAGGTTCCGGCCGGTTGCCAAAGGGGTTTTTCGTCTTCCAATGACAGGTTTAATCTATATTTTTCGATGGTTAGCTCTTTTGCAAATTCATTATTCCTTGATTTCACAATAAATATTCCGGAGGCATTTTGCCCCATAACCTGTGAGTAATTGGTTTTTGATTTTACTTTTTGCTGGTTTGACCACTCAATGGTTTGGGCTTGCAACCTGCTTATTGTAAGCAATCCGAATAAAAATAATATGCGCAATGGTTTCCACATTTGCACACAAAGTAATTAAAAATACCAAGAGGAAGCAACTGTTCGTTTGCCCCTCAAGCTTGCATCACTATATTTGACGAGAATAAGTAACATGGCAAAACTTCATAATACAAAAAAAGCAGCAGAGCGTGCGGTACTGGTTGGGGTCATTGAAGGGTCCCAAAAAGCAGAACAAGCACAAGAATATCTTGACGAATTGGCCTTTCTATCCCTAACTGCAGGAGCTCTTGTTGAAAAAACATTTTTACAACGGTTGCCTCATCCACACCCTAGAACATATGTGGGTGAGGGAAAAATTGCAGAAATTGACGCGTACGTAAAGGACAAAGAAATAGATATCGTCATTTTTGATGATGAATTGACTCCTGCACAATTGCGCAACCTGGAGAATACCCTTAAAGTAAAAATACTCGATCGTACAAACCTCATTCTTGATATTTTTGCCAGCAGGGCTCGCAGTGCACAGGCAAAATACCAAGTTGAACTTGCTCAGGCTCAGTACTTACTCCCCCGACTTACCCGCATGTGGACCCACTTAAGCAAGCAAAAGGGAGGCATTGGAATGAAAGGACCGGGCGAAACTGAAATAGAAACCGACAGGCGGGCCTTACGCAATAGCATTACGAAACTAAAAGAACGGCTTAGAGATATTGACAAACAAAGCCAAACCAGGAGGCTGAACCGAGATTCAAAAGTGCGTGTAGCATTGGTTGGCTATACCAATGTGGGCAAATCAACCCTACTGAACCTTTTGGGAAATGCCAATGTGCTTGCCGAAAACAAACTTTTTGCAACACTTGATGCAACTGTAAGAAAAGCCGAATTCGACCATGTTCCTTATCTGCTAACAGATACAGTAGGCTTTATCAGAAAATTGCCCCACCAATTGGTTGAGTGTTTTAAATCAACCTTAGATGAAATTAGGGAATCTGATATTCTGCTACATGTTGTTGATATTTCACACCCCAATTTTGAAGAACAAATTGCCGTTGTAAACCAAACACTTGAGGAAATTGGGGCAAACGACAAACCCACCATTCTCCTGTTTAATAAAATAGATCAGCTCAAAGACCCTTTAGATATGCCCGAAGAGGAAGATAATAAGGAGCCCTATATCGACAGGCTAAAACGAACGTGGTTTGCACGCTCTGAGTTTCCGGTTGTATTTATATCCGCTTCTAAAAAAATAAATGTGGATGAAATGAAAAATGTAATTAAAGGTAGCGTGTTGGCTGCCAGCAGAAAATTCAATCGTTTATAGGTATTGCAAGGCATTTTTATATTTTTGCGACCCTTGACTAAAGGATAAAAAGAAAAAAACACATATGAAGAAATCAATATTAACTGTTTTACTGGCCGTATTAGCCGTTTATTCATTTGCTCAGGCTCCTAAGTCAAAGACTGCTGCGCCTGCAAAAAAAGCCGTTGCCCCAGTCACCACTCCTGTGGCAAAACCCAATAATTGGATTTTTACCTACGGAAGCGACACGGTGTTTCAACAAGAATTTGAAAGATTGTTGTCAAAAAACAGAAAAGACAAACAAACACCTTCGCAAGAAGAAATTAACGAATACCTTGAGCTTTACCAAAATTTTAAAATGATGGTAAAAGAAGCACAGCTGATGAAGCTCGATACTTTTATGTCTTTTAAAAACGAGTTGGCCGGCTACCGCAAACAACTTGCAAATCCATACCTTACCGATAAAAAAGTAACCGACCAACTTATTCAGGAGGCCTACACACGTACAAAAGAAGAGATCAATGCCAGTCATATTTTGATTAATTGTGCTGAAAATGCTTCTCCAAAAGATACACTAGCAGCATTTAATAAAATAAACGACTT
>CAYSBE010000052.1:0-9389 GCA_964429245.1 uncultured Bifidobacteriaceae bacterium
ACGTGCGAGGAGAATTCTGCCAAACTGTATCTAAGCCTAACGTGAAATCAAAGTTTGCTAATGGGGGGATTGGGGCAATTGGTGGTCCAAAATTTCCAATGATTCGTATCTGAGGTTTATATGTTAGAACAGTAGCAGGTGACTCTTGACAAGAGTTTCCTGCAGCATCTGTCCACGAGTAACGCATTCCATTTGCCTCCGAAATAGTTCTTGTTTGACCTGATTGATCCCATGTTGGGGTGACTTGCTCCCAACACAATTGAACACCCAAATTAGAAACTCCATCCCAAGTAAAGGGCACATCCAGAGACTGCATATCAAATCCACCTGTTGAAGGTTGATAAGAACTAATGGTTTTGACCAATTGAAACGATCCTGTTACAAGAGCTGCGGCATTGGCTGAAGTCGTATTGGCGAGGCTCATTCGCCAATTGGGAATAGCATAGAAATTTTGCCCTGTGATAAAAAATCCTACTTGTACAATAGTACCCGGTGTTGTTGGAAAACCTGCAGCCTGCAACTCTGCAGCCGTATACACAAACTGCATTATGGACCTTCTGAAATAAATATTATTCGGACCAGGTTCTGTTGTTGTATTAGTTGTTGTTCCAGTACCGATTGTAATGGTGGTTTGAGCCATTAATTCAACAATCATGAGGTAACAAAAAGTAAAAAGTATTAATTTTTTCATAAGTGATAAATTTGTTTAACGAATAAAAATCGAATATAATAATTAAATTTAAAAATCAAAATTTAAGGTCTTGCAAATTCAGGGTTGGTAACAAACACACTATCGGTCAATGTTTTAAGGAAAGCTACTAAATCCGCCTTTTCTTGACTAGTTAGGTTTAATCCTCCTGGATGTTTAAGAAGCAACGGATCTGTTGGAAAGGCATAATTGATACCTGAGTTGTAGAATTCAACAACTTCCTCTAAAGTATTAAACCGGCCATCGTGCATGTAGGGTGAGGTATAAACGAGGTTGCGAAGTGATGGAGTACGAAATTTTCCTCTGTCTTCTGCATTTCCGGTAATGCGCATGAGTCCTTCATCGGGGCTGGTGTGTCCATTGTTGTGAAACTGAAAATCAGAACTAAAAGGAGAGCTTACATTATGACAATGAAAACAATCTCCTTTTTCTTCGTCATTAAATACATTAAAACCTCTTTGCTCTTGTGGTGTGAACACACTAGTATCTCTTAATTTTCCAGTTACCGGATTAAATAAATATCGATCAATTTTGGCACTGCTGGAAATAAGGGTGCGTTCAAATTGTGCTATGGCTTGTGCCAACATTTTTGTGGTGATGCTATCAGACCCAAACGCTTTTTTGAAAAGTGAAGGGTACTCGGGGTGTGCATTTAGTTTACTAAGTACGTTGGGGAGGGTTTCATTCATTTCTACGGGATTGGTAATGGGGCCAAGCACTTGCGCTTCAAGTGAAGTTGCTCCGCCATCCCAGAAAAAAAAGTATGGCCGGCCATTGATTACTGGAGCAAAGTTTTCAACCCAACCTATATTGAATAATGGCATTGAGTTTCTAGTGGTAATGCCCGTACCTACCCCATTGCTGAATTTTTTATTGTCGTTAAAAGCAAACTCTTGTTTGTGGCAACTTGCACAACTTACTGTATTATCGAGTGATAAAATGGGGTCATAGAATAGTTTCCGTCCAAGTTGAACCCCTTCTACTGTTAACGGATTATCCGCTGGTATTTTCATATTGCTCCAACCTGTAGGCCTTGGCAAAATATAGGGTTTGGGTTTGTAAGTGTTGTCACCATTTGGAGGAATGGTGTCTAGAATTTCTTCTTCTTTGGTGCAAGCCACTATTGTTAGCAAAAGCAGAAAAAAGATTGAAAATATATATTGGGATTTCTTCATACAAACAATTTTAAAAAACTTCTTTAAGTGTAATTGATGACGAAATATTTTGTTTTAAAACAGGTATAATTGGATTGGTAGCACTGTGAACTTGGTTCTCTACAGAATCTAAAACCAGTTGATTGGGTGAGTTAAAAACAGCAGCAATATTGTTATTTATAGAAACGGTTATCAGATCTTTACTTACTTTGAAAGTTGATAAGTCAAACGCAAAAGAAAGTAGATGTTGAGCTCCGCCAATATCATACACAATGCCTTTATTATCATAACCGTGTCTTGCTTTAAGTCTGTAATAAATATATCCTGTGCTCCACGTCCAAAACATTCCATTTGCCGGATCAAGATCGCCTTGTTGGAGCCCTGAGCTGTTATTTACGCTATCTACTCCTAAATAAAAACTTACCGCTTTGTATTTTCCGGCCGGAACTTCCAAATTGATTTCTGTTTTGTTGGTGATAAAATCCAGTAAGTTGTTGTTCTGAAGATTGAGAATCGAATTATCTTCTCGGGTAAGTTTTACATGAGATATGTAGTATTTTAAATCTGTAATAGCTACTGTATCCATTTTGGCAGTAACGTAAGTAAGAGGTGCCAATTGTAATGATGACGAACCAAACGTGTGATTAAACGCTAACCTTAATGTACCTTGTTTGGCAAAATACATTCCAACAAAATTCGTATCCGTTGTTGTATTGTTATTTCCGGTTTTATTATCATCGGTTTCTTTTTCACAACTAATGAATGATATGGAAATAATTGTTATTAATAATATGCTTTTAATCCGATTCATGGAATTTGGAATTATTTTTTATTGATTCAAAGTTAGTTATTTGTAGTCTTAATGAAATCTTAAAAAATATTTAACATGGCTAGTTTTGATATCGTAAACAAAATTGATCTTCAAAAGATTGACAATGCAGTAAATACCGCAAAAAAGGAATTGATAACCCGATACGACTTAAAGGATGAAGCATGTCAAATTGAGCTAGACAAAAAAGAAAAAACCATACGATTAGAAGCGAAACAAGATATGGCCATTGAAAGTATGGCGGATATCGTTTTATCAAAATTTAGCAAACAAGGACTTGACGTGCGCATGCTCGATTTATCGAAAGAAACAGAACCAAGCGGAAAAATCGTTTACAAAATATTGCCTATTAAAGAGGGTTTGGATAAAGAAAACGCAAAGAAAATTGTATCTTTTATCAAAGATGAAAAGCTCAAAGTACAGGCTTCCATTATGGATGATCAGGTAAGGGTTACCAGTAAAAGCATTGACGAATTGCAGGCCACGATAGCGAAATTACGTACGCATGATTTTGAGGTACCGCTGCAGTTTGACAATATGAGAAGCTAAAAATTGGCAACTTACTTTTTAAGCTTTAACACTACTTTTTCAAAGTCGATTACGCACTTATATTTTACTAGAAAATCACTACCAAGCACTCCGTCAATAAAAGGTAAACCTATCATTTGATAAGCCTCATTCACATGCCCAAGCGGCAATACAGCTATACTTAATGAAGCAAAACGCACTTGCCCCATTTGCACATTGCGCAGCTTTGCTGTAGATGTTTCCATATCGGCCGTGCCCAGTCCAACTGATTTACTTTCATGTTTTAAAATATGTGCCGGTTTCACAAACTGGAGCACCCTTTTTGCATCAAGTACGGTTTTGCTGGCTCCTGTATCTAGCAGTAGCCGACAATGTTTTTTGCCTACCGATACATTCAAGAAAATATGATAATTCTTCCGGTCAATTTCAGCAAGTTCAAGTTGAATTTTATGTGTAGGCATAAAAATAAAAAAGGCTGCCCTTACGGACAGCCTTTATATAATAGTTGATATTACAATGTTCCAATTTCCTTCAACACGTTGTTCATGTTGCGAACGGCATCGGCACTCTTAGCAAACAAAGCTTTTTCCTCGTCATTCAAATTGTAGTCTACAATAGTTTCCCAGCCATTTTTTCCAATTGTTACAGGCACGCCTAGGCAAATATCATTTTGTCCGTATTCGCCTTCAAGATACACACAGCAAGGCATTACACGTTTTTGGTCGCGCACAATACTTTCAACCAATAATGCTGAGGCTGCACCCGGTGCATACCATGCTGATGTGCCCAACAGTTTGGTTAATGTAGCTCCGCCAACCATTGTTGCGTCACTAATTTCTTTCAATTTATCTGCACTTAACGTGTTTGATACAGGTACTCCATTTAAAGTAGCCAAGCGGGTCAATGGAATCATAGTTGTATCACCATGTCCGCCAATTACAGTTCCCTGAATGTCGGCAGCAGGTTGGTTTAATGCCAATCCTAAGTATCCTTTAAAACGTGCGCTATCCAGCAAACCACCCATACCAATAATTCTGTTTTTTGGCAATCCTGTAGATTTTAATGCCAAATAAGTCATGGTATCCATCGGGTTTGAAACCACAACGATAATTGCATGAGGAGAGTGTTTCAACACATTTTCAGCTACCGATTTTACGATGTTAGCGTTGGTCCCAATCAATTCTTCGCGGGTCATGCCCGGTTTGCGCGGTATACCTGAAGTGATAACAACCACATCCGAATTGGCGGTTTTACTATAATCGTTTGTTGTTCCGCTGATGCGGGTTTTGTTGCCCAATAGCGAGGTGGTTTGATAAATATCGAGGGCTTTGCCTTCGGCAAATCCTTCTTTTACATCCAGCAATACTACTTCGTCTGCTAATTCGCGAAATGCAATTACATCTGCAGTGGTTGCGCCTACTGCTCCTGCTCCGATAACTGATACTTTTGTCATTGTTTTTATATGGTTATTACTTAGTTTTAATAAAAAAACGCCCAAAGGCGCTGCGAAATTAGGTACTCTATACGTATCTCAAAATATAAATGCTTGAATTAAGTCACATTTCGTTCACAAATGCCCCCCATTTGGGTTATCCCAACCTATTGCTTTACAATTTTGGTTGTTTCTTTCCCATTTGAGCCGTTTATCTCTAAAATATAAACACCCGAATGAAGCAAGCGCAAGTCAAGCTCGGCATAGCGGTTTTCAATATCCAACCGATGTTCTTGAACCAAACGCCCTTCCAGATTATAAACGGAAATGGTATATATCTCAGAATCATCGAGTTTTTTCAGCATCAGCATATCCGCAACAGGATTGGGATACATCAGCATATCATAATTTTTCAATAATGCGGGTGAATCAGACTTTGATGCTGGATATAATATCTGAACCGGTGATAATGCTTCATCCACTTTATATCTGGCCACAGATAGGCTTAGCAAGTCATAATTCAGATTGGTAAATGTATCAAATGTATAGCTGGTAAAATCAGCCACCACCATATATCCGTTTTGCACATCAATATTAGGACTAAAACCAAAGTCAAATGCATCTTCAAACTTTGCAATATTGCGTTCTTTGGTTATAAATCCTTCTTTACTTAGCTGCTTTACATGCAAATTCTGCCCCCACCTATTTACAGGCTGATATCCTATTGAGTAAATATCATTTTTTTCATCCACTGCAAAAACATCAGGTAAAAATGTAGCTTCATCATGCGTGTAAACTTCAAGTGTACGACCATTATCCGGTCTGAGCGTAACATTGAAATACTGAAACTGATTGCATCTTAAATTACGATCATACTTCGACTCAATTATTTTTTTATCGAACGTGAATTTGCCTCTGAAGTATCCGCTTATTTGCAGCAAACCTTCGCTGTTTAATCCGATAAATCGGGTACTGTGCAAATCATCACTTGTAAATTGTTTGGTCCATATAATATCGCCATCCGAACTTACACATTGGATAAAAGTGAACCAGTTAGAAAACTTACAAGAACTCCACCAATTGAAACTTCCCTGACTTTGCGTAATATAAAGTTGACGTGACTTATTATCAAAACACAAAGACCGTGTTTCCCCGTATTTATCCTCAAACGGTGTGAGTATATTTTTAACCCACAACAAGTTACCATCGGTATCATACTTGGCAAGTCCATTAGCCGGAATACCCCATTGATTGTTTAATAAAACGCCATCAAATATTATTGAGAACTGACTGTATTTAAATGCAACATACAGGTTGCCGATATCATCTGTAATCAATTGTTCAACTTCTACTACGTTGTCCGTTGAAATAACTCTGCTGAACACTACATCGCCTGTATTGGATTCATACTTGATGATATAATCTATAAATTTGTTCGTCTTGACTGAATCATTACCAATGATTGAATTTCCATATGATTTGCCACATATAAATACCGAACCGTTTTTATCTACAGCCTGAACTACCGGAGGCTGAGAAATTGTTGAAATTTTATATCCACCATGGCTCCTTATCCATTTTACATTCCCCTTAGATGTTAATTTGAATGTGTTTGCCGCTGCTTTATTCTCCAATAATTTGTCTGCATCGTAATCTACCAATGGCTTTAAAGTGCCGGCCATACTGTTTTGCAAACTCCAAATATCCCTGTGTGAGAATGTCACGACTATATCATCGTTACTCGTAATATCAGTATTGATTGAATGAATTACAAAGTTGGCACTAACATCACCATATCCAAACTGTTTATGCCATGTATCAGCACTGTCTGAAACAGTAAGTGTTGGCATTGGTTGAATGTTCGATTCATCCACACGGATCAAATTCAATAACCGATTACCGTTGAGTCCGTAAATCAAAAAGTATAATTTGCCATTTAGCGTGTAGTGCCTGTGACTAATATAATTTCTTACATCATTTATATTATAGTCAAACTGTGCAAGGGTATATATTTCAGGCTTATCATCTGTCAATTTTACTTTAATAAAATAAGGTTTGGTAGATCTCATTGCATAACCGATTACATAAAACGAATCTCCCACATTGACGATATTATCCGAAAAAACCAGTCTGTTCCTGAGTTGATCACCGTACCTATCATTAATAAAACTGTGTACTCCCTGATTGATATCTATGATTTGGGGGGTATCTGCAGACTGGATGTTCCATTTTATCAATTCGAATCCATATTCTGATGTATAAATTGCCTGCAGATTCTGTGAAACATTCAGAAAATAATCCGCGGTGTTGATTCCAGAGAGTCGCGAAAATGATTTTACATCTGATATCTGACCGCTTAGGAAATCAAATTTAACAATTGAATCATTACTAACTGAAGTTACCGAACCATCTGTCTGAATCAGATTTGGATTGATAAGATATACGCTCTCATATAACTTATATGTTGTTAATGTTGTAAAACCGGTTTCCCAGATTTCTCTGATACGTGTAACATTATTATATAAGCTGAAATAATATTTGGCGTTATAGGCTGCTGTACGAACTATCAGACTCAAGTTAGCACTTGAGTTAACCGAATAAATTAATTCGGGTTGAGCAACTGGTGACGTAACAGCATAAAGTGTCTGTAAATTCTGATTTTCTCTGTTTGTGTAAAGCAGTACATCATTATCCATAACAAAAACCTGTTGAAAACTAAAAAGTGTACCGTGCAATTTGCATGTATGATTAAGGATATCTACAGACCAAATTTCATAACTTGGAAGTTGGGGGTCTTGGCTTGTCGGATTTATTATTTGGGTACTTACGATTAGCTTCCGATCACGAACTCCGAGGTTTCGCATTCCATTTGGTTTACTTGCATTGGAATAAGCATAAACCGGTAGTTCTAAAACCTGATTGGTGTAAAAATTAAAAAACATCAGTGTATCAATCTTCAGTCCGGATTGTTGGGTTGTTCCCCTGAAGAAATAAAATCCACTGTCAGTAAAAGTTGCGTTGTATGTAATACGTGAATCTATATATTCTGTATCATGAACTCCTGTTTGTAAATCCATACGAACGACATACTTCCCTTTAGTGTTGGTACTAAAAGCCAGAAACTTTCCATTTACAATATTGGGTGCAAAGATTTGCCCATCAATAGTGCCAAGTTCAGTAACCTGAGCACGTGCTGAAAAAGCAATAAAAAGTATAATTACCGTGATTATGAATTTGTGCATATTTCAACAGAAAATGTTGTCGCACAAATATGGCTATTATTTACTACTTACAATCGTAAAATTATACCTAACCAACTAATTTAGTGCCATTTATAATATATAAGTTATATTGCCATCTGCTTCACATTATCGGCAATCATCAGACGACCTAAGGTCTTTTCTTTAATATAATCCAAAGAAACACCTGGTGCATGTTCAATACAAACAAATCCATCAGGTGTTATGTCAAAAACACCTAACTCGGTTACTACTTTTTTCACGCATCCTAAACCCGTTATTGGAAGTGTGCAGTTGCTCAACAATTTACTTTCACCTGCTTTGTTTACGTGCTGCATAGCTACAATGATATTTTTAGCAGAAGCTACCAAATCCATCGCACCGCCCATACCTTTCACCATTTTACCCGGAATTTTCCAATTGGCGATATCGCCATTATCAGCCACTTCCATGGCGCCAAGCACGGTAAGGTCAACCCTTCCACTGCGTATCATACCGAAACTCATGGCACTATCGAAAAAGGAAGAACCTTTGGTGGTAGTTACTGTTTGTTTACCTGCGTTGATTAAATCTGCATCTACTTCATCGGCATAGGGAAAGGGACCAATTCCCAATAATCCGTTTTCTGATTGCAAAATTACTTCAATGCCTTCGGGAACGTAGTTAGCAACCAAAGTTGGAATTCCTATTCCCAAATTTACGTAGTAACCGTCTTTTAGTTCTTTCGCGATGCGTTTTGCAATTCCAAATTTATCGAGCATAATTTTAATTTGATTATTTTATAATTTGATCATTTGATGATGAGGAACCATACGATATTTCAGTAAAGCTTCAAACACCATCTTTATTTTATGAATTATTGTTTTTACTACTTGCTATAATTTTACTTAACATCTTTTTAATTACGAGAAGCGATTCAATTATTTCTTTCGAATCCGAATAAGTTGTACTATGTTCAACTAAAAGCAACCAATATTGGGTTTCATCAGCTTCTTTGGCAGCGATTTTGAGTTTATGTATAAAATCTGACTTGCTCTCTGCATTTTGTGCTTCATAAACATTTGCCCCAATTGAAGTGCCTGATTTTAAAAGTTGCCTGGCTATTACAAATTTCTTTTTATTTTCAAGCCACTCTGATAATTCAATAATCTTTAAAGCAAACTCAAAAGTTAACTTCATAATTGGATTATCCTCGTGTGCCGCATCGTAATTCCTTTTGTAGGACTTCATTTTCTCTGTTTCTTCAAATTATCAAACCGTCAAATTATCTCATCACCACATTGTCTCATCACCACATTGTCTCATCACCACATCATCACATTGTCTCATCATCTCATTATCTCATCATCACATCATCTCATCATCTCATTGTCTCATCACCACATCACCACATCATCTCATCATCTCATTATCTCATCACCACATCACCACATCATCTCATCATCTCATTATCTCATCATCACATTACCACATTATCACATTATCTCATCATCACATT
>CAYSBE010000052.1:9489-17502 GCA_964429245.1 uncultured Bifidobacteriaceae bacterium
CACATTATCTCATCATCACATTATCTCATCATCACATTATCTCATTATCTCATCATCACATTACCACATTATCACATTATCTCATCATCTCATTGTCTCATCACCACATCATCTCATCATCTCATTATCTCATCATCACATCATCACATCACCACATCATCACATCATCACATTATCTCATTGTCTAATTGTCTTCTGCTCAATCCTTTTCTCATAATTAACTCCCTGAAAAATGCGATTCACATATATTCCCGGTGTATGAATCATATCCGGATCTAATTCTCCGGCAGGGACCAGCTCTTCAACTTCTGCAATGGTAATTTTCCCGGCCATCGCCATCAGCGGATTGAAGTTGCGTGATGTAGCCCTGAAAATTAAGTTACCGTGCGTATCGCCTTTCCATGCTTTTACAATAGCAAAGTCTGGATTGAACGCATGTTCCAATAAATATTGTTTGCCGTTAAATTCACGCATTTCTTTCCCATTAGCTACTTCGGTGCCTACACCTGCAGGTGTAAAAATTGCGGGCATGCCATAGCCTGTTGCCATGCAACGTGTGGCCAATGTTCCTTGCGGGATAAGTTCTACTTCCAATTCACCACTGAGTAGTTGCCTTTCAAATTCAGCATTTTCGCCTACGTAAGAAGAAATCATTTTTTTAACCTGTCGGGTTTTGAGCATCAGCCCAATTCCAAAATCATCTACACCGGCATTATTTGAAATACAGGTTAGGTTTTTAACTCCTTTTTTTACCAATGCATTAATTGAATTTTCCGGAATTCCGCAAAGCCCAAATCCGCCTAGCATGATGATTGCCCCGTCATGAATATCATGTATGGCTTCCTCTGCGTTATTGACAATTTTATTTAACATATCACTAATTTTTATTCTCCTATAGTTGCCGATAACCCTTCATCACATAGTGCCTGACACATGGCTGTTAGTTCTCCGCGGTCACCTTTTTTTACCACACACTTTCCTTTGAAATGTACAATCAATGCACATTGTTCAGCCTGTTCAGCTTGGTGCTTACATATACGCATCAAACACTCAATTACATGATCAAATGAATTGACATCATCATTGTATAACAATAACTCTGAAGGGGTTCCAATCCCATCGAGTAAGTCTACCAAATCTTCTTCTTTAACTTTTTCCATCTACTTGCTTCCTTGTGAATGAAAATTTATTCTCGTTTCCGTTTATTAGTCGTTTGATGTTTGCCCTATGTGTATACACTACCAATAAGGCAACAATGGCGCAAAAGTAAACCAATGCATTCATCTCTGCATGGTATAATCCAAAAGCAATAAAAGGGCTGGCAATGGCAGATAGCATTGACCCGACTGAAATATATCTGGTGATGTAAACTATCACCACAAATAAAGCAGCACAAATCAGTGCCAACATTCCATTTAATGCAATGGTAATTCCAAGTAAAGTAGCAATTCCTTTGCCTCCTTTAAATTGAGCAAAAATAGGAAATACATGACCAATGACAGCCAAGGCACCAAATGCAATTTGATGCAGTAGATACGCATTGGTATCAGGCTCAAGATTTTTGAAAAAAACTACAAGGTTGGCGGCCAAAAATCCTTTTAGCAAATCAATGCCTAAAACAATAAAACCTGGTTTATTTCCCAATACGCGAAGGGTGTTGGTAGCTCCGGCATTTCCACTGCCATGCTCACGTACATCAATACCATAAAATAGTTTACCGAACCACACTGCACTGGGTATGGATCCCAAAAGGTAAGCCGTTAAGGAAAATAGTAAGAGTTGCGTGTTTATCATTTACGCTTTTCGGTTTTATAAATTCTTACAAATTTATTTCTGTCGGCTATATTTCCTAAACGCAATTTATAATTATCGTATTTCTTCGACAGCTTATCCATATTGTCCCTCACATATTGATTGAACATTTTGTCAGATGATAATGCATACATGATTCCTTTTTGGTATTTGAAATAGTACCAACTTCCTTCTGGCGACTCAAGGTAAATGACCACATCATCACCTGTACGTTTTTTTATGATTTGTATGCGACCGTTTATTTTGCGTTCTATTTTAAATTTCTCAATGGAGTTTAAACTCAACTCTCCGGTAGTAACCAATGCACGCAGCTGTTGGTCCCACCTAAATTCAAGTTCTGAGAAAAACAGCAGTGATTGCAGTTGATTGATTAACCTGATGGATTTGTCATTTAATTCTTCTATTACTTTGATGCGGTCTTTCTCATCTTTTATGAAAGCCGTAAGTGCCGGTTTTAGAATTTGCGGCTCAATAACAGTAGGTGTTGCAGAACCTGACTGATAGTTTAATGTATCAAACATGATGCGTGTTACGTCATTTGGTAAAGGAAAATTAATGAGTGCAGCAACCTGCATCGCAAATGAGGTGTCGGCTACATTGTATTTCCCCTTGCCTCCGGTAAAAAATGTAAATTGTCCGTTTTGCACTCCTGTATTAAACTCTCCTTCATAATACACTTGCTTTTTACCTTCGCGTACCTCCATATAATTCCCTATGATTTCATCTTTGAATACACGCTCATAGCTTCCCATTTTGAAGATATCTAGTTTTTCATCATAGTACAATACGCCATTTACCCTCATCAACTCTGGGTCAGAACCAGCCCTTTTTCTTGTGAAGAATAATGGGTAGATATGTGTGGAGTCATTTGCAATATTGATACCGGCCATCATGGCTTGGCGTTTTTCATTTCTGATGTCCGGATTTACATTTATATACACAGAATCGGGATTAATGATGGCTGCATTTCTAAACCAATCTGATTTTGGCCTTTCTAATTCATGTACCGGCAAGAAAAATCCTTCGTATTCCAAATTTTTAATCACACTAACCAAATTGGCATTTCCATAGAATCGCAGTTTTTTGCCAACATAAAAATTAGCCGAGTCTGGAATATTGGTTTTACCGACAATGCGTTTCTTGGCATCAACCCGTATGGTGTTCATGAAAAAAGTTTGAACCTGTTTTTTACTGTCTATATATTGGTAAACTCCATCGGCTTCAATAGCAAATCGACCTAAAATATTTACGCTACTTTTCTCAATGGTATGAAACTTTTGAATGGTATCTGCTACTATTTTTGCATTGTGCAATACATCAATTGCTGCATCTTTTCGCACTACAATTTTATTGCTATCAGGATACACAAATCCATCTGCTATCCGTATCAAAGGAATTTTATTGGCATAAATAGTAAAGTCTTTTAAATCCAACTTGGTTTGTGAAGTATTGAACCTGAGTGAGTCTTGAACAGTACGTGCCGACAACATAAATGACGCATCTTCATTGTTTAGTTTGTATGTGCGAAAATCAAGGTCTCGTTCATCAATTCTCCAAATAAACCTATCAAATGAACCCACAAATTGGTTGTAATTAAAATTCGTATTGATGCCTTTATTGTGGTAAATAAAATTTCCACTTCGGGCAGTTAAATCTACATTACACGCAACCGTAGAGGAGTTAAAAGAGAACTTTGTCGTATCTACTTTATCAATGATTCTGAATTGCGCGGTATCGGATAAAATATTATTGGTTTGCAACCAGAAGTTTTTAGAATACAATTGTGCTTCGGTAATATTTATTTTCCCATTCGCACCCATTTTTTCAGGTGACACAATAAGGGTTCCATCCAATGTAGCTCGTGCATCTGACAATATCATTTGGCTGCTTAGTGGTGTTACAAACATGGTGTCTTGATATGGCAACCAATGGTTGTAAGTGTTCTCGGCTTTAGCTGTTGGAAATTTTAAGGTGCGTTCATTCTCAAATACACTGCAGTTTGCATTCATTGAGTCTATAAGCAATATAAATTCATCAGATTGTGAGTTGGAAGCTACATACCGAACAGTTCCATTTCCAAAGAAACCCAAATCGCTTAATGACAATACAACAAACCCGCGTCCTTTGCCTCCATATAATGGGTAGCCATCCGGAATATCTGCTTTCACAAAACCCATCGACAAATCGGGTTGCACAGATACTTCATACCTGAAATCAGGAACGATATTGGCTGCACGCATGGTGCCGGGAAGGGTGAGCGTTTTAAAGTCTAACTCAGTTAAACTATCCAGTGTAAATGGATCCACTTCAAAATAAAATTTCTCTTTGGCATACACCCCTTGCTGCGTAGTGGGTTTGTCATAATAAATATTGGAGCCTTTATCTGATTTAAAAATTGGATAACCAGGCATTTTCTTTCGCCCGCTTTTATTTGCAGGATGGTCAATAGATAATGTACCATAAACATCGGCAAGTGTACTTTTAATTGGTACATCAATTCCTTTTTCTACATCACGGTAATAAAATTTCATAGAATCAATATTGTTTAACCGCACCTGAAATTTGGTGTAATCAAACTCGTAACCGCTTCCGTAAAATTCCACCTTACCTGCCCTTATCTTTCCCGAAAAATCCATTTCCCTGTTTTTTTTCAATGTCAATATCTGATCTTTTGGTATAACGTAAACATTTTGTGAATCGCTAAAATCAAATTTTGGTACCCCTTGTATTTGCAGGTCATTGTTTACCAAACTGATGGTGGCATTGGGGTAGCGCTTGATAATGGAAAAAAAAGCAATGGCATCATAATCGGTTCGGCCATAGTGTGCATTTACATAATCTTTTAATTTCCGCTTTACGGTTACATATTGTTTCTTCACATTGTAGTCAATATATCCGAGGTCATTTAGCTCCGTCATTAAAACCCTCACATCACTTTCTACTGCCCTAAAATCGGTTGCATATTCTTTAATGGTAAATCCGTTTACGCCTCGCTTTTCGGCATACCTTTTTATTCTTTCCAGCGGATTGTACTCCAACATTCCCTGCAGTTTCTCATACCGGTAGTCCCTAAAATAATTGAAGGATTCAAACTTCGCAGGTTCATTGTCATTGGTCATGTCCAATTCAATTTTGGGATCATCCATATTCCAGCGAACCTCATCTACATAAAACTCAAATTTATGGTAGCTGTCATAAAACGGTGCCTGACTAATGCCTTCGCGTGTACGGTACATTTGTATAAAACGGTCGATGAAACGATAATAAAACTGTACCTGCGGATGCATGATGGTATCTTTATCCAACAAAATCATCACCTCGGCTTTCATCGTGTTTACCCTGTCGTTTTTTACCACAAAATCATCACTCAACACTTTCAACACGGGTTTTTTCTTGTAATAAAACCACAACTCAGCTTTGGATGTATCGGTTCCAATCCCTCTCAGTGTTTTTCCGGTAAGGGCAAATCCACCGGTAAGTTTTCCTTCGCCAAAGGGAAGGTTCACAAAATTTCTTCGGTGGGTTTGAAACTTGGGATACTGACTTTTATCGCCCATTGATTTGGCAAAAGGCTTGTCAAATAATTTTCCTTCAACTGCTTCGGACAATAATTTGGGATAAACCAGTATGGCGGTATCTGCTACCAACTCTCCTTTGTCAAAATTAATGGTATACGATTTTAGCTCAGCCGAAATCTGGCTGCTATCCATGCCTACGCGTGTCCAAAAGTAAGCACCCCCACTGCCTTTCCACTCATTTTTGGCCGGTAAAAATTTTCCCGATGTGCGAAAAATGGTAATGGTATCTCCGGCTGTGTAACTGTACACATTGGTATTTTTAAACATAATGGCCGGGGTGCCCCGCATGTCCATATTGATTTCCATGTTGTCAATCATCCAAATGGCGGCACCGGTTTTTGCAAGTATTTTATCGTAAAACGTGTTGCGCGAAAACTCCACATAATTTACAAATGCTTCTTTCGATTCATTCAATGCCAAGCGTGCAGCTTTATGCCAATTATCAAAACTCCCCAACTGGTTGTTTACAATAAGTCCATTCATGGATAGCAGGTAATTGCTGATAATGCCATAGCCAACACTGCGGTTGATGAGCTCATTGGTGAGGTTGATGATTTGAATTTTTTGGTTGTTGTTGAATTTACCGGTGTAGTAGCCCACAAACTCAGATGCGGCATCTTTGTATTCCGATTTGCCCGATTTGTTCATATAGTCTTCCAAATCAATGGCAAACTGGCGGGGCTCAAACGAGAGTTGGGCAAAAGATTGTATTGCTGCAAACAGGCCAATAATTAGTAGTAATTTTTTCATGTATTTGTGGCAAAATACTAAAACCCAAAAGCACTACCAATGTTTGTGGGAAAAAAGGAGGAAATAAGGCCTAATTGTATGAGCAGTTGTTAGGTGGCTCTTTTGCAAAGCTTGGGTTTAGCGAATTGCAAACCCGCCTACCGGACGGGCAGGTTTACTTACACCTGTGCGTTGGTTATTAAAATAGTTCTCCTTTAAAATTGTTCAACGGAATTTCCAAATCAAGAAGTTCTTTTTGAAACGTTTTAGATGCCTGAATAGGAGCAAAAAACTTAGTGAATGATTTCTGGTCTTTAGTAATATAGCCTTGTATATTTCTATTAAACAATTGTGCTATGAGCTTGCAATCATCTTTAACAACATCTCGTCCAATTTCTTTTATTAGTGCTTTATCATTGAGTAATATCGAATGAAATTCTCCAGCCGTTTTGCCATCAAAAAAGTCAAAAGGGATTATCTTTACATACTCCAAAGGCAAATTAGCAGGGTCATCTTTTACTGAGTACTCAGCAATAACAATTGATGAAAGATAAATCTCAATTTTCTTTTCTAAAAAATATTTGAAATAGTCTTTTGCGTTTTGATGTAAAGCATCATTGCTTTTGAGCAGCCGTATACAAAAAGAGGTGTCGAGTAAAATACTATCCATTTGCACCTCCTCTTATTTGCTCAAGCCAGCTATCTACATTCGGTACGGTATTCCAATTTACTGATGCTCTCTCGATTAATAAGTCCAATTTATGTTCATCATAATTTGGATTATAGGTTATGTAATCAATGAGTTTGAGGTCAAAGGGTTTGCCATCAGAAAGGTTTTGTTTGCCTTTTGCTCTAACACCATAAATTTTAAATAAACGCTTTTCACCTTCCAAAAGCTGTTGTTCCGAAGCACTGATTACTAATTTACCAAACTCCTTTGTTAATAGATGAAAATTAGGATTGTTTCCTCCTTCTTCATTAACCTTCCCGTACAAAACAAACTCAGTTTCAATATGAGTAGCGGCAATTTTAAAGTAAGATGTACCTTTATTGATTTTTAAAATGGGTTCTTTGGTGGATGAACTGTAAAATGAAATTTCAAGATTTTTTTCTGCTGCTCTTCGTTGAAACTTATCAATAATTTCTGCTCTTTTATTGTCCAGAAAGTCAATATTCCCTCGGTTTTTAATTTCCGTGCTTAAACCATTAAAAAGCAGAACCCCTGAAATAGGAAGATAAAATAAGTTTCGGGCAGAACCTTCTTCAATTCTGTAGGAAATGTTTGGACGTTCAGCCTTTTCACCCCTAGTTGGGTACAAAAAGGTTTCCACATCGCTGATGATTTCTTTAATCTCAGCAATGTCAATATCAATGGGTTTCAGCGGCTTATTGCCGACTGATCCATCAATTTTAACTTCTATGTAGCCTTGTTCTTCCACGTTGTAAATTTACGAATTTCAAAATACGAATTACGGATTTTTCATCGTGATTTGAATTTTGCCAATGATTCTACAAATTTCTTCAGCATCATTAATTAAGGTGTCTGCCATTTCTACGGTTAAATATTCTGTTGCTTTTAATAGTTTTATCCAATATAAAGTTTCTCTTGCTTTTTTGTATGCAATGGAAAGTTTTGAAATAAAATCGGCTTTTGATTGTCCGCCAATGGCTTCTTCCACATTTGCCCCAATAGATGTGCCACTTCGAAGCATTTGTTTTGATAACACAAACTCTTTCTTTTCCGTAGTCAGAAACTTATACGCATTTACAATTCTGATAGCAAAGGCAAAACTCTTTTCTTGAATAACATTATTCGTCTTCATCGTAATTCGCAATTTCTAAATCGTAATTGAGTTAGCGTAATTCGTAATTTCTAATTCGTAATTGTTTCAAC
>CAYSBE010000053.1:0-16994 GCA_964429245.1 uncultured Bifidobacteriaceae bacterium
TTTGATAACACTCTGCGTGGTACGGTAAAAAGTATTTCTAAGTTGTGATTTGCTTTCATTATTAGAACAACGATCTTTGATAACACTGCCCATAAATGTGTAATAGTGTTGATTTGTGTTGTGATTTGCTTTCATTATTAGAACAACGATCTTTGATAACACTATACCTCGGTATTAAAAGTTGTTTGTCAGTGTGTTAATAGTCAAAACAGGATGAAAAAAATGTTATCAGCATAAAACCGCCCCGAACTATCGGGGCGGTTTTTTTGTTTTTAGGCAAGAATACGTATGTTTGAATCGTATTTATAAAACATACATATGACTACCTTTACCAGCACATTGCCCGATGATTTGTTTAAGGAGTGGAGTGAGGTTGCCTTGCAACTAAACTTACCTAAAAATAAATTGGTTGAAAATGCCTTGCGCATTTATTTAACGCAGCTAAAAAAAGCAGCCTATGCCAAATCATATAGCCGCATGGCGCATGATAAGGATGTGCTTACACTGGTTGAAGAAGGCATGGCTGCCTATTATGTTCAACTGAATGCCGAATGAAACAAGGCGAAATTTGGTATGCAGCATTAGACCCAACTGAAGGCAGTGAACAGGCCGGTTTTAGGCAGGTGGTTATAGTAAGCGGGAATTTGGCCAATGAGTATGCTCCCGTGGTTGTATGTTGTCCGCTTACTACCCAACTTAAACATTATTTTGGCAATCCGATACTGAAACCCGATACCACAAATGGGTTGAAAAAGCCATCGGAAGTGATGGTGATACATATTCGAAGTATTGCAAAAAGTAGGTTAACAAAACGAATCGGTAAAGTTTCTTCGCTTGAATTGGAGCAATGCAAGCAAACACTTACTGATTTGATGAATTTTTAGAAAAGCTCCGATTTAATTTTCTAAATAGCTTTGTATAGTTAAATTTGAGTAATGAGTAAAGAGCATAATGAGGTAAACGACCCGCAGGCAGGTTATAATCAAGTGGCAGTTAATGCTCCAGAAATTTCCTTTTTCGCCTCCATACAAAAACAAGAAGAAGCGCATTACAAATGGTTGGCTTCTTTAACTCCCGAACAACATTTACAACATGCGGTTGCCAACATCAAACGTATTTATGCCAAAGAATTGAGCGAACAAGCAGAACCACCAATAGAATTGAGGTTTGAATAACGATGGATATTTTTTTACCTGCACACAAAAAATTCTTATCAATCTTAAACAAGCATAAGGTAGAGTTTATGCTTATTGGTGGTTACGCTGTTATTATTTATGGCTACGAGCGAGGAACAGCAGACATGGATATCTGGCTAAATCCAACTAATACAAATAAGATTTTATTTATTAATGCACTCCGAGAATACGGTATCAGTGAAAACTCACTTATGATTTTAGCAGGTATTGATTTTGAAGCTGATCCAAGGGCTATGAATATTGGCGAGAAACCAAATAAAATTGATTTTCTTACCAAAGTGCAAGGTGTAAAGTTTAGTGAAGCATATCCACAAAGGAAATTACTTCCATTAAACAACTTTGAACTCCCTGTAATAAATTATAATGATTTGGTCGTGGTAAAAATGATTGCGGGAAGACCTCAGGATATTGCAGACGTTGATGTGCTTCAAAAAATAAATAAGGATAAAACTAAGTACTAAAAAAGCTCTAGCTGCTGCAAGGGCGTTTCTTTTTCTGCCACTTTTCGGCCATAAAATATTTCCATCATCCCAAATTGTTTATCGGTAATGCACATAATGCCTACATGTCCTTTTTCGGGCAGTAGTTTTTTTACCCTTTTGATGTGTACTTCGGCATTTTCGCGGCTAGGGCAGTGGCGCATGTATATACTAAACTGAAACATAGTAAACCCATCGCCCATTAAGTCTTTTCGAAAACGAGCGTAAATTTTACGTTCGGTTTTGGTTTCGGTTGGCAAATCAAAAAACACCAGTACCCACATAATTCGGTATTCGTTTAATCGGTTATACATACCTGTACTGTTTGTTACACAAACTCAGGATAAATGATTTTGCGTCCTGTACCTTCATAGCATTCAACCAACGAGGCTGTGGTGCGTTGCAATCCTACCATCAGTGGGCTACGTTTATCGTCTATTTTAATATCCATTGCCGGTATTAGCAGCAGTTCTTTTTTTATATCTGTCACCATTTCATTATATGGTTTTCCTGAGCCTACATATTGCCTCACCACCATATCTACAAAAGGACGGTATGGTTCCATGATATCATCAGCAAGGCAATAGGCATTGTATTGGTTGCGGTGAAAAATACCCAACGTAGGAAGCAAGCCCGATGCTACCAAGCCTCTGGCTACAGTTGCCCGTAAGATGGCATAACCATAATTCAGCAAATTATTTGGGGGCTCTCCATCACGCTCCCGCCTGAAGTTAAGTTCTTTTGGAAAAATATTACCCCAATAATATGCAGCAGCCCGTGCTTCATGGTATTCGCCATCGCCACTTTTTACTTCATTTGCCCAATAGGTCATGTTTTGGGTTTCAACTCCATACATGCGTAAATGAGCAGCCTGGTTTTGTATTTTAGCTTTGATGGTTTGCTGCCAAAGTTGTTTTTTTAGGGGAACAGTTACATCAAGTTGTGCTGTAAATCGCGATTGTTGTATGGTATTTCCATTCAAGTTCAGCATAAGCCCTGTTGGTAAATGTTGATCATTGCAGGTCACAAGTGCCACATTGTTTTCAAGTAGTTTTGCAATGGCATGGTGGCTTATGGTTATTTGTTTGTTATCCAGCATCACTACCCCAATATCTTCAATAGGAACAGTATTGTTTAGCATTTTATCAATGCCTTTGGCATGGGGCACTTCAATAATCAATTGGTCGTTTCGGCAACTTAGGTAATAAGGATTGCCGAAATAAAGCGTTTTTTTAATCATCTGCGTTTAATTAGCAATGCATGATTACCTAATACCGTGCCAAAACTTTATTTAGTAAATTTGGTGCGATTCAATTTCTTGCAATTTGCATCCCAATAATCATCAATCGGATGAGAGGGGCAAAATTCTTACTGCCATTCAGGAAGTATATCAGGATAGGGTTAATTTCAAAATCAATAAATTCTTATCCCTTGTTCGAAACAACATTTTGTTATTATTGTAAACTACAGATGATGTATTTATGAGCACAACAAAAAATAAATTTATTGCGTTAAGTTTGGCCGCAAGCTTAGTAGCATCCAATGTTTCCGCACAACAAGTTTCTGGGTTTGATCCAAAAACATTTGATAAAAGTGTGAAACCCCAAGACGATTTTTTTCAATACATCAATGGCGGTTGGATAAAACAAAATCCTATACCCCCAACGGAGAGTAGGTGGGGAAATTTCAATATTTTGGCAGAACAGAATTTAGAAACCCAACGAAAAATACTTGAAACGGCTGCAACCACACCAAGTGAAGAAGGCTCAGCCGCACAAAAAATTGGTACTTTTTATAAAGTAGCCATGGACACCGTGAAATTGGAAATGGAAGGCTACAAGCCCGTAGCAAGTTTATTTGATCGCACCCGCATTGCTTTTAGTGGAAGAGATTTTGCAAAACTGGTTGGCGAATTTCACCAACAAGGCATCAGCAGCTTTTTCTCGGTATATGTTGGCCTAGATGTAAAGGATAATGAGAAATATGTAGTGTGGTTTTCGCAAAGTGGGTTGAGCTTACCCGACAAAGATTATTATTTAAAGCAGGACGAAAAATCAAAGAAAATTCGCGCAGAGTTTCAAACCCATATTAAGAACATGTATTTGTTGTATGGTAGAAGTGAAGGAGATGCCGTATTGGCCTCGAAGCTCATATTAGATTTTGAAACGAAATTGGCACAGCGCTCCATGAGTAGGGTTGATAACCGAAATATGGAAAAAAAATACAACAAGCGCGCACTGTCACAAGTAGCAGATTCGTATTCAAATTTTGATTGGAATACGTATTTGGAAACCATCGGTATTCCATTAACACCATCGGACAGTGTAGTGGTGGCTCATCTTGACTTTTTCGATAACTTAAACAGGCTGTTTGTTGAGTCAGAACCGATGACATTCATGTTGTATATGAATTGGAAAATCATGCAGGCATCATCAGGTTATCTTAGTAAAAAGATAGGAGAGGAAAGCTTTCGTTTTTATGGTACTATCCTTCAAGGCACCAAAGAGCAAAAACCAAGGTGGAAACGTGCTGTATCAGCTACCAATAGCATGGTTGGAGAGTTGCTTGCACAAGAATATGTGAAAGTTGCTTTTAGTGCAGAAGCAAAACAGAAAGTAAATGAAATGGTGGACAACCTAAAAGAGGCTTATCGCTTACGTATCCAAAATTTGGATTGGATGAGCGCAACTACCAAGCAGAAAGCAATGGAAAAGTTAGATGCCTTCAATAGAAAATTAGGATATCCCGACCAATGGAAAGATTACAGCGAACTAAAAATTGAGGAAGTTAGCTATTGGAATTTATATTTTCGTTGTTCAACATTTGGACATAAAAGAATGGTTGAAAAATTAGGCACAACTGTGGATCGTACAGAATGGAATATGTTGCCTCAAACGGTGAATGCCTATTATAGCCCAACCATGAATGAAATTGTTTTTCCTGCTGCCATTATGCAACCGCCTTTTTTTAATCCAAATGCAGATGATGCGGTAAATTATGGTGCCATTGGTGCTGTAATTGGTCATGAATTCTCACATGGATTTGATGACCAGGGCAGCAAATATGATGCAAAAGGAAATTTAAACACATGGTGGACTGAAGAAGACCGCAAAAAATTTGAAGAGCGAACACAGTTATTGGTCAACCAATACAATCAATTCGAACCATTGGACAGTGTTTTTGTAAACGGACAATTGACTTTGGGTGAAAATATTGCTGATTTGGCAGGTCTCACAGTTGCTTATGATGCCTATATGATATCATTGAAAAACAAGCCAAAAACCAAAATAGATGGATTTACCCCCGAACAACGCTTCTTTATTGGTTTTGCACAGGTATGGAGAGGGCACTCTCGTCCTGAGTATATCAGAAATCAAGTACTCACCGATCCTCACTCGCCTCAGCAGTATCGCGTTACAGGCACATTGAGCAATATGCCTGAGTTTTACCAGGCATTTGGAGTAAAAAAAGGCAATAAAATGTGGCGTGAAGACAGTAAACGGGTAAAAATTTGGTAGGATATTTGGCATTTTAATTACATAGTCCTATTTTCGCAACCCTTAATACTAAAATCATGGCATTCACAAGGTACAAAAGAAAAGATAGAAAAAACAAAACGGTTTCGCGCCAACGCAAACAAGCAATCAAGAAAAACAGCAAACTGATTTTTGTTGAGTCGCCAAACAAAGACCGTGTTGTTATTATAGAAGATTAATACTTTTCTTGTTAAAGAAATTTAAAGCCATGCGTTTACGTATGGCTTTTTTTATGTCATAAATTATCTTAATGTCCCTGTAAATCAAATAGTTTTGTGGGTTGTTTTTGTCGGGTTTAATCGTTAAAAAGATATTAAATTTAACAGATTCGATTTGATTTTACGGTTCAATTGCTACCTTCACGTTGCGTACGAAAGAAAAGTGAAGAAGCTTTGTTTGGTTTGGTCAAAGACTGCCCTCTTTTAGTGGGCAGTTTTTGTTTCATATAAGCTACGGATCATCCTCTAATCAAATTTATCCAAATTAGTTTAAGACACATTCTAACCCCAAATTTGCTAAGATATCCTGCTCCAACGTGAGTTTTGGGTATAGGATGCGAAATACTGCTTAAGATTTTGATGTTCAGATTTCGACATTTCGGGGTCTTGGTCAATGAGTTCCTGTGCTGTATTTCTTGCCAGCACCAAAATTTGGTAATCTTTGGCAAGGTCGGCAAGTTTTAAATCCAACACTCCACTTTGTTGTGTGCCTTCAAGTTGGCCGGGTCCACGAAGTTTAAGGTCAACCTCCGATATTTCAAATCCATTATTGGTTTCACACATGGTTTGCATACGCAGTTTGGCATCTGCACCAAGCTTGTAGCCGGTCATCAGTATGCAAAAACTTTGATCTGCGCCCCTTCCCACACGTCCTCTTAACTGATGGAGTTGAGACAATCCGAATCTTTCAGCACTTTCAATAATCATCACACTGGCATTAGGTACATTTACACCAACCTCTATTACTGTTGTTGCCACCATAATATTGGCCTGACCATTTACAAAACGTTGCATTTCCATTTCTTTATCTGCAGGTTTCATTTTGCCATGCACCATGCACAATTGATATTGGGGAGGAGAAAAGTGATTGAGCAATTCATTGAAACCGGCCTCAAGGTTCATATAATCTAATTTCTCACTCTCTTCAATAAGCGGATACACGATATAAATTTGCCTGCCAAGGGCTATTTGTTCTTTCATAAATCCAATGATGCGCAGGCGGCTGCTTTCAAAGCGATGCTCTGTTTTGATGGGCTTACGACCTGCAGGCAATTCATCAATAACTGATACGTCCAAATCACCGTATAATGTCATTGCCAAAGTTCGGGGTATTGGCGTGGCTGTCATTACCAAAACGTGCGGAGGTGTGGTATTTTTTTTCCATAATTTAGCACGTTGTTCAACACCAAATCGGTGTTGCTCATCAATGATGGCGATACCAAGGTTATGGAATTGTACCTTGTCTTCAATTAATGCATGGGTTCCAATCAATAGTTGACATTGGTTGTTTTCTATTTCGGCTAATATTTCTTTACGTAATTTGGTAGAAGTGGATCCGGTAAGCAGCCTAACCTGGAGTGGCATATCAGCTAAGAGCTTTTTTATCGTTTCATGATGTTGTTGGGCAAGTATTTCGGTAGGTGCCATCATGCATGCCTGATATCCGTTATCAATAGCCATCAGCATACTCATCAATGCCACTACGGTTTTGCCACTACCCACATCACCTTGCAGTAGGCGGTTCATTTGTTTCCCGTTGCGCATGTCGGCCCTTATTTCTTTTAATACCCTTTTTTGCGCGTTGGTTAAATCAAATGGCAGGTATTTTTCAAAGAAGAGATTGAATAGTGTTCCAATTTGTTCAATCTTTATTCCGTTAAAAAGTTCGGTTCGTTTTTGCTTATACCTGAGCAAGCGCAATTGAATAAAAAAAAGTTCTTCAAATTTTAGTCGATTTTGCGCTTGAAGGAGGGATTCGTTGTTTTCAGGAAAATGGATATTCATGAAAGCACGCTTTCTATGCATAAAATTGCTGCTGTTCAAAACCGATGCAGGAAGGTTTTCTATCAAATCAAATTGTGGGTGGTAGATAAGTTGGTAAGTAAGTTTCATCAACGCCCGTGAGTCCATGCCTTTAACCTTCATCCTTTCAGTTGCTGTATACATGGGCATAATTTGAATGTACTTTTTATCGCCTTGTTCTTCGGGGTCGTCAAGTGTGGGGTGTGCAATATTGATTACACGTCCAAATTGAGTAGGTTTGCCAAAAGCGATGTATGTTTTCCCAACTTTTACAGACTCTTTTACCCATTTAATTCCTTGAAACCAGACAAGCTCAATGGTTCCGCTGCTATCGGTTAAGTCAGCAACCAATCTTTGCCCCCTATTTTGCCCAACTAAGCGCAAGTTTTTTATGATGCCTTTTACTTGTATATAAGGCATATCTGTATGCACATCTTTTATTTGATAAAACTGCGTACGGTCAATGTGCCGATACGGAAAATGAAACAGCAAGTCATGAAAAGTGAAGATGCCAAGCTCTTTCTTTAGGAGTTCAGCTTTAGCTGTTCCTACACCTTTTAAATATTCTATGGGAGTTTGCAACCACTGCACATTGCAATAATAAGCGAATACAGGCAATGTAATACACACACAATTGTGCATTCTTTCCTCATCGGATTATAACACTTCAATGTATTTTCGTTCACTTTTAAATATTTGTTATGAACAGAGTCAACCTAATCTTCCTCCTACTGCTATCAGTCGTATTAAATGTTCAGGCACAACTTTATCCGATAGAAATAAAAGGGAAGTTTGGCTATGTAGACAATAGGGGAGAGCTGGTCATTCAGCCAATCTATGACTTGGCGATGCCTTTTAACAATGGATATGCTGTTGTGGCACTTGGTTTGCAACCTTGTTTGATAAACCAAAATAATAAGCGGGTAATTGATACGGGATTATATACCCAAATAACAGACTACAGCGAAGGGTTATGTATGGTAGAAGACTTTAAACGCACGAAGCATTATGTTGATACCAATAACCAAAAAGTCATTTCATTGGCACCTGATATTTATGAAGCACGCCCATTTAATTCAGGCATTGCAGTCGTATCGAAGCAAACCACCTACACCGAAATAAAATTTGGCAAAGATATAACCACGTTGGTTTATCGGTTTGCTTACATCAATAAAAGAGGCGACACGCTTACCGGTTTTGAATTTGAAGATTGTGGAGATTTTTTTAATGGATATTCAAGAGCGATCAGGCAAAATAAGTTTGGATTGTTGAATACGGAATTAAAAGAAGTGTTACCGTTTAAGTTCAACCAACTGTCGCAAGTAGAAGAAGGTAAGGTTATTGTAAATGAGAATAGTAAATATGGTATATATGATGTAGGAGGAAAGTGGGTTCTAAAACCAGTTTACCCATTGATTTACGAATACAATGATGGTATGGCCGGTTTTATGAATGATAAAAATTTATATGGCTATTTGAACGAAGAAGGTATAGTTGCCATTAAACCAATTTACCAAAGTATTCGCCCATTTTCGGAAGGAAAAGCTGCTGTAATTTCTGATGGCAAATGGGGTTTTATAAATAAACAAGGAATATGGGTTATTCGGAATGTATATGACAATGCCCGAATGTTTAGCGAAGGCATGAGTGCTGTGATGTACAAACGCAAATGGGGATTTATTAATGAGGAAGGTAAGCTCATTATTCCTTGCGATTTTGATGCTGTAGGCGATTTTAACGATGGACTAGCCTTGGTTGAACTAAACGATATAACCGTGTACATCAACAAGCGAGGTGTTATTATGCCACAGTTGAAAAAATAAATATAGCGCTCAATAAATGAACACCAAGTGTTTTTTTTCTGAATTATAATACATAATAACAACCGGCTTTTCTTTTTTTATCCTACCAACTTCTCTGCTGGTACTTATATTTGCTAATTTAACAAACGTATAAGCCTTAACATAATTAGTATAGAAACTAGTTTTAATCCCACTACCCTCAAAGTTTTCAAGTGCTCTTGCAATTTGAACCCCACAGTAAGCAATCAATTTATTGGATATAATATTGATGATAACAGTAGATTCAATTTGGTTTTATTTAGTCAACGTTTACATTTGATAAAAAAATACTTAAACCATGAATTCGAATAACAAAAAATATACAAGTGAAGCAATAGATATATTTCTCAGAATTGGACTGCTGTTTCTTGTTTTATATTGGTGTTTTCAAATTTTGTACCCATTTATTATGCCATTTTTGTGGGGCATCATAATTGCCGTTGCTGTTTTTCCATTGCAGAATTTGATTGAAAAAAGATTGAAGAACAGGAAAATTCTGACGGCTGTATTGATTACACTAAGTATGCTTGCTATTATTATCATTCCGGTATCCATATTTGTGAGTTCAATGACTGATAGTGTTTTGGGATTAAAATCGCAAATCGAAAGCGGGCAACTTTCTTTAGCAACTCCGAGTGATAGTATAAAGGAATGGCCGATTGTGGGCGATAGACTCCATGGTTTACTTATGCAATTATTTGAGCATACCGAAGAAACAATTAAACAGTATCAATCAGAATTGACAGAAATTGGTAAGAAATTTTTATCAGCTATTGTTGGCACAGGTTTAGGTATTATGCAAATGCTACTTTCAATAATAATTGCAGGTGTATTGCTTGCAACAAAAGGAACAGAAAGTGCAGCAAATATTATCATGGGTAAATTAGTGGATGAAAAAGGCGAATACTTCGTAAAGATTATGACAGGTACAATTCGAAATGTGGTAAAAGGAGTTTTAGGAGTTGCCGTTATACAATCGATATTAGCGGGATTTGGTCTATATCTTTCAGGAATACCGCATGCAGGTATTTGGGTTTTGGTTTGCTTAATATTATCAATTGTACAAGTAGGACCGGGGTTGGTAATTATACCGTCCATTATTTATTTGTTTATGAACTCTTCCACTCTTTTTGCTGTTCTATGGACCATTTACTTTTTGGTTGTGTTGGCATCGGATAATATTTTGAAGCCTATTTTATTAGGAAAAGGAGCTCCTGTACCCATGTTGGTTATCTTCTTAGGGGTAATTGGCGGGTTTATTATGTCAGGATTTATTGGATTGTTTACCGGAGCTATTGTATTATCAATTGGATATAAACTTTTAGTTGCATGGATGGATATCAATGAGAATGACGGAGACGTTTTGATAAATAATAAGTAGAAAAGACAAAAAAAAGAGGCTGCTTGCGCAGCCTCTTTTTTAAAAGATAAATCTGTTATTCTCCTGATTCTACTACAGCACGGTATCCTCCGCCAAAAGCTTTCTCTTTTATTTTCTTTTCAATTTCCTCCGCCATTTCCGGATTGTCGGCAAGTATTTGTTTTACTGCATCGCGTCCTTGACCAAGTTTAGTGTCATTGTAACTAAACCACGACCCACTCTTTTTGATAATTTCCATGTCAACACCCAAGTCAATAATTTCACCAACTTTTGAAACCCCTTCACCATATATGATATCAAACTCAACAGTTCGGAATGGAGGAGCAACTTTATTTTTGGCAATTTTTACCTTGGTTCGGTTACCAATTATATCGTTTCCATCTTTAAGCTGTCCTATTCTGCGAATATCTAAACGCACAGATGCGTAAAACTTAAGGGCATTACCACCGGTAGTGGTTTCCGGGTTACCAAACATAACGCCAATTTTTTCGCGCAATTGATTAATAAAAATACAGATACAACCTGTTTTGTTAATTGTGCCTGTAAGTTTACGTAATGCTTGGCTCATTAATCTGGCTTGTAATCCCATTTTCGAATCGCCCATGTCGCCTTCAATTTCAGCCTTAGGCACAAGAGCGGCAACAGAGTCAATTACAATAATATCAATAGCCCCAGAACGTATCAATGCATCGGCAATTTCCAATGCTTGTTCTCCGTCATCCGGTTGTGAAATAAGCAGATTGTCTACATCAATACCAAGTTTCTCGGCATAGGTTTTATCAAATGCGTGTTCTGCATCAACAAAAGCGGCAATACCACCACGTTTTTGTGCTTCTGCAATGGCGTGCATAGATAAGGTTGTTTTTCCGGATGATTCAGGTCCGTATATTTCAATTATTCTACCCGTTGGCAAGCCTCCAATTCCCAATGCAATATCCAATCCGAGTGAGCCCGTTGGCAATGCTTCAACTGCATCTACTTTTTGGTCACTCATTTTCATTACGGTTCCTTTTCCGTATGTTTTTTCAAGTTTGTCGATTGTTAACTGAAGTGCTTTCAGTTTTTCTTTGTTGTCACTCATGATTTGATGTTTGTTTTTATTTCTTCGAATTTCATTGTTTTACTTTCAATTACAATTGATGTGGAAACAATTTTAATTATTTACCCTACAAAGATGATTCGGTTGTATCGCAGCCTATTTGCGAAGTGAATTTGATATTCGAAAATACTTTTAGCTATTCCAGTCATTTTTTAGAAACATAATAGTAAAACACTTGTTTTAATGTTACTAAATAGTTAAATTTGAACTCATATAAAGTTAACATATACGTAAATCTCTGAAAAACAATACATAAAAATGACCATAAAAATATACATATCACTCCTGAATCGAATTACCAGCACCATCGCCTTGGCAGTGTGCTTTACGGTATTTTCAGCAAATGCCGAAACAAACAGTAAAAAAGTGCAGGTTGATATGTATGGTCATATGTTGGAGTTTGATGAAATAAATATAAACATTTCGAATATTTTTTGCAATGGGATTGCTGCACAAAATATTCATCAGGTAGTTGCTGAAATAAGTCAAAACTCGTCTGTCCTTATTACAAAAATGAATGCATATGCAATTCAATATAATATGGATGATATGGCATATCTATTAATGGCAAAAAAATATATCAATAAAAAGTTTGTTGGATCAGGCGATAATGAAAAATCCATTTTATTGTATGGAATACTTAAGATGAAAAATTTGGACGTTGTGCTCACATATAACCAAAACGAGTTGACATTATATGGAAGAACAAATTATTGGATTGACAATGTGTTTTACATTCAATTGCAGAATAAAACATACTTTGATTTGAGTTTTAGTCAGGTGAAGGCTGCTTCTACACAACAATTGTTTATTGATGCTGGTACAGGCAAAGAATTACCTATTGTTGTCAATACGATTGCTCCGCCTTCTTTTCAGGCTAAACAAAAAAAAGTGGTTATCCCATTTGAGTATGATGGGTTTACTTATTTTTTTACAGCCAAAACCAATCTTTCGCTTGCTGAGTATTACAGGGAGTTGCCTACATTAGATATCAATACCATTTATTTAAACTATGGTTTCTCTGAGTTATTGGTAAACTCGTTGGTGAAGGAACTTAAAAAAGCGGTAAGTGGAATGAAACAGGAAACAGCAATAGACTTTTTGCTAAAATTTACCCAATTGGCTTTTGATTACAGGTCAGATGAAGAGCTTTATGGTCAGGAAAAATTTTCATTTCCGGAAGAAACCATTTTAAACCGCTATTCTGATTGCGAAGATAAGGCCATATTATTTGCAACATTATCAAAACAAGTATTAGGACTTCATACCGTAGCCTTGTATTATAAAGATGCCAAACACATTAATATTGCCATTCAAAATTTGGGAATAACAGCAAACAGTAGCTTTATTTTCGATAACAAAAATTACATTATTTGCGAGCCAACCATCAAAGGCTATAAGTTGGGCGATAATCTTTCCGGTGCCAGCATGGCAAAAATTATTGATTGGTGACTGAAGTCAATAAGTATGAATTGATTTTATCAATAAAATTTTACCTTTTTTTTCAAAACAATCATTCTGTCTAATAGTTGTTAGATATGTACCTGCAATATTCCTGCAGTTCATATGATGAAAAACATACTCATTTGGTACCGAAACGATTTACGTACACATGATCATGAACCGCTATTTACGGCAATTAAAAGAGGTTATAAAGTTGCTGCTTTTTATTGTTTTCAGCCGGCTAAATTTACCCAAAATCACTTGGGTTTTCCGAGGGTAGATAGCTTTAGGGCACAATTTTTAATTGATTCAATAATTGATTTAAGGTCAAGTTTGGGCACATTGGGAATTACACTTTATGTGCGTGTTGGTGACTTGGAAACCGAAACCGTATTGCTATCCAAAAAGTTATTAATTGATGAGGTGTACTTTCATTCTGAAAATACTAGTGAAGAAGAGAGAGAAGAACTTGTTTTGGAAAGCGCTTTGCGGAAAAATAGAACGATTTTAAATGGGTTTTATGGCGGAACATTATACCACAAAGAAGACCTTCCGTTCCCGATTAAACACCTACCTGATTTATTCACCGATTTCCGTAAAATGGTGGAAATAGAATCCCCAGTAAGACAACCTTTACCTAAACCACCAATAGGGAATAAGATAGTATCAGATGTTTATGAGGGCGAAATACCAACGTTACTTGATTTGGGTTTAGAAGAAAAGACTATAGATTCTAGAGGCGTTACGATTTTTACGGGTGGAGAAAAGGCTGCACAATTGCGATTAAATCATTTCATTTGGGAATCAAAATCGATTTTGCATTACAAGCAAACACGAAATGAAATGTTGGGTACAGATTATTCCAGCAAACTATCGCCATGGCTGGCTAATGGATGTTTGAGTGCAAAAATGGTTTATACAGAAGTTAAAAAATTTGAATCTCATTATGTGAAAAATGAGTCAACCTATTGGTTGATTTTCGAATTGATTTGGCGTGACTTTTTCCGTTTTGTAGCCATGAAATACCATAATGATATTTTTAAGCAGGGTGGTATTCGCAAGTTGGATTTTCCATGGATTGAAAATAAAGATTTATTTGAGTTATGGAAATTTGGACGAACTGGCTTTTCATTTATTGATGCCAATATGAGGGAGCTTTATCTTACAGGTTATATGAGCAATAGGGGTCGACAAAATGTGGCCAGTTTTTTGACAAAAAATTTGGGCATCAATTGGCAATGGGGAGCAGCATGGTTCGAGTCGCAATTAATTGATTACGATGCTTGCAGTAACTATGGCAATTGGAATTATATAGCCGGTATCGGCAACGATGCCAGGGGCTTTAGGTATTTTAATATCCTCAAACAAGCATCGGATTATGACCCTAAAGGACATTATGTCAAACATTGGATACCAGAACTAAATACAGCAAACGGTAGCGGAAATGTAGCATCAAAAACTACCGGCATTGCACATGGTTATCTAAAACCGATTGTTGACCTAGAAAAGTCAATGAAAATAAATAAACGTAAATATGAAAATGCAGGGGTAGTTACCGCCTAACGATATATTAGTCTACAGGAACTACTTCTTCTCCATCCTCGTTTATCAAGCCTCGTTTACCATTATTTACCACTATAGCCAACCCATTCTTAAATGGTCCGATATAATCATACTTTACGGGAATGTATTCTTCCCCGTCAGATTCTCTTACAAAACCATATTTTGCTCCAATTTGTACTTTTGCCCTACCTGCTTCCCAAGGAAAAATATTGTCATATTTGCATGGAACATGTTCACTGCCATCTTCTTTTATAAACCCCTGTTTGCCGGCTTTTTCTACTTTAGCTATCCTGCCTGATTCTGAATCGCGGTACGGGTGAATTTTATCATAGCCAAGTGTTTCTTTACTTTTTTGAGCAATAGCGCTGATAGAGATGATTAAACAAATAGAAAAGAATATTTTTTTCATTCACAAAAATTTGGTCGAATATATGAGTTTGAACGGATACACAAAAACAAACCCAAAAATTGTATGGATTAAAGTATGTAACTAGATTACTTTCTCCAAGAATTCGGCAGTTCTTACTTCACTCCAGAATGAGCAATTAGGAAGGTGAAACGCAAATCCAACGTGACCACCACCTGTTGGAGCCTCAAAATGCAACATAGTTGAAGACCGTGCAATTTCAAATGGAAAACAAGGACCAGCCAAAAAAGGGTCATTTGTTGCATTAACGAGCAGGGTAGGAACTTGTATAAATGGTAAGAATGTTAAGGAACTATTTTTTGAGTAATAATCACTGGCTCCTGCAAAGCCATTAAGGGGAGCGGTAATCAAATCATCAAACAATTGGAAATTTGTTGCATGCTTTATTATGGATACATCCGGGAATGGATGAAAAAGATTTGATTTGATGATTGCTTTTTCCTTCAATGTCTTTAAAAATCGCTTGAGATACAGTTGGTTGTGCCATTTGGCCAATTCAACAGATGAGCTTTCCAAATCAACCGGTACCGAAAAAGCAACCGCAGCCTTTAGTTTGGGAGCGGTTTGCATCCCTTGTTCTCCTAAATATTTAAGCAACACATTTCCACCAAGGCTAAAACCAACAAGCACAATTGTATCATACCCGGGTTTTATCGTTTCTTGCTCTACCAATTGGTGCAAATCCCTTGTGAATCCGCTGTGGTATGAAATGGGTAACCTGTTTATTTCGCCACTGCAACTTCTAAAATTTTTGGCTGCAATATCCCATCCCCGAATGGAGAAATAAGTTGCAAATCCTTTCATATAGTTGGATGCTGAGCTGCCTTCTAATCCATGAAGCAAAATCATTAACTGACGACTCCCTTTGTTAATACGGTCTACATCAAAGAAATCTCCATCCGGAGTTTCAATACGTTCTCTTGTGTAATGAACTGTTAACTTTCTGAAAATAGCCGGAAGGATAGTTTCCAGATGGGCATCTTGAAATAATTTAGAGCCATGAAAAGTTGATTGAATAATGGGCATTTATCTTCTTCGTTTTTTCTTGGCTTTAGGTTTCTGTATGGCTTTTTGTCTTAGTTCTTCTTTCTTTTTAAACTTTTGTTTTTTCGTTGCTATGCGAACATGGGCATTGTTATCAAGCAAGTCTAAGTCGATTTGTCGTTTATTTACATCGGCATTCTTTACAATCACTTCAACTTGACCACCCAATTGATAGGTTTTTCTGCTGTTGCGACCAATTATCCATTGGTTATACTCATCGTACTCATAATAATCATCAGCAAGGTTACTTAACCTTACCATGCCTTCGCATTTGTATTCAGTTATTTCTACATACATACCCCATTCAGATACGCCCGAAATAATACCGGAAAATTGCTGACCAACATAGGCACTGATATACTCCACTTGCTTGTATCGCACGCTCGCTCGTTCGGCATCTGCTGCCTGTATTTCCATTTGTGAACTGTGTTTACACATTTCTTCGTAATCCTTTTCACTGGCTGATTTGCCTTTGTTTAAATAAGAAAACAACAAGCGGTGTACCATTAAATCCGGATACCTGCGTATGGGTGAGGTGAAGTGTGTGTAATAATCAAATGCCAATCCGTAGTGGCTTGTTTTTTTTGTGGTGTAGTAAGCTTTCATCATGCTTCTTACTGCCATACTCTGGATGATGTTTTGCTCAGGTTTGCCTTCTACCTCTGCAAGTAATTTGTTAAATGATTTGGCAATTGCCCGCTCACTTGTTGTTTGTATGGTGTAACCAAATCTGGAAGCAAACATTGAAAATAAGTTTAGTTTATCTTGATTTGGTGCCTCGTGTACCCTGTAAACAAATGTTTTTTTGTGATCGCCCTTACCTAAGTGATAGGCATAACTGGCAATTGTTCTATTGCTCAGCAACATAAATTCTTCGATGAGTTTATGCGCATCTTTTCTTATTTTTTTGAAAATGCCTGTTGGTTTAAAGTTTTCGTCCAACTTAAACTTCACCTCTTCGGTT